>JAHJIK010000071.1 GCA_018823385.1 Patescibacteria group bacterium
GGTCTTGATCCTATTGGGTATGTAGGCCCTCAGACACGAGCGGCTCTCAACGGTATTCAATCAGGTCAAACTATTGGCGGCACAGATGCGCGCTATGAGTTGGTTTCAAAACTCCAATCACTTCTTGCACTCCTTGGCTACTACAAATCTGAAATCACTGGTGTATATGATGCGTACACACAGCAGGCGCTTACTGCCTACTCACAAAGTGCGGTACATAAGCATGCGATTACAAGCGGATACCGACCCCCTTCACGTACTACAACTCCAGAAGCAGAACCCGACCCCAATGCTCCCACCGTTTCGATTACTTCACCTACCACAGGCACGAGCTTCACCGCATCAAGCATTACGTTTGCAGCTACTGCAACCGATGATGAATCGGTAACAGGTGTTCAGTTTAAGTTGAGTGATGGAACGCTTATTGGTTCAGAAGATGTTGAGTCTCCGTATGGAGTTGAATGGGATATCACTGCAGTATCTGAAGGCTCTCATGCAGTCGTTGCTGTCGCACGAAACCCTTCAGGACTTTTTGCAACGTCTACAGCGGTTTCGGTAATTGTAAACAATGTTCCAGATCTGGCTGCATTCCCTTACCAGATTGCCCACTACATCGGATATGGCCAGAGCCATAAGACAGGAGCAACGCCAACTCCAACTGACGAAGATCCTCCCGTGTCAGTAGGCGCATATGATGACGCATATATGTTTAGCGGAGGTACTCGCCCTCGCGACACAGACCTTGGTGTTACCGGAGAATCTGGCCGTTATGCGAGCCTCGTTCCCCTTGAGGAAGAAGCAACGATTGTCCGTAATGAGAGTGATGAAATCACAGCATACTACTCAGAAACACCGTGTACTGGTTTTGCACGCATGTTCTGGCATTTGCTTGATATCGATGAAGACTTACAGCCTGCCAATACTGACATAAAACCACTCTGTTCAATTGCCGCTCGCACTGGTACAGAGATTAGCGGCTTAATTCAGAACACCGCTCCATATGAAGATGTGCTTGCTGATGTTACTGCTGGAAAGGAGCTTGCGGATGCTGATGGAAAGTCATATGGCGTGCTTGGTGTGTTCTTCAGCCAAGCATCAGCTGACTACTTACTTGATACACCAGCTGATGACTACGTTAACTACATGGTGTCACTTATCACCGACCTGAACACTGATATCAAGGCAATCACTGGACAGACTGAGGACGTTGTTCTGTATGTAATCCAGAACAGTACTCATGCGTATAGAAACCATCCACTCGATCCGTACCTAGCTCACGCACAGAACCGTGCGGCTGAAGAGAATCCAACTCTTATTCAGATTGCACATGCTATGCACGACCACATCACGGGTGTGCACCATGACCCTGATGAGAGTTATCTCGATGGTGCGTATGATGCACTCGCATGGAAACGAAATGTGGTTGATAGCTCACCTATCGCGCAAATGGTTCCAACAACAGCAACTGCACAAAATAAGATTGCGTACCTCACATACCCTGTTCCTTCAGGCTACACGCTTGAGTGGGAAACCACCTTCCCTACCAAGCAGACTCGATATGGCTTCCGTATCCTTACTGCGGGAGGTTCTGAACGAACACTAAACGGCGATCCGATAATTGTAGGTGACAATCAGGTTCGACTCGATACTGCGAATGTATTTGTTGATGGGGACGTCGTTACGTACGGTGACCCACAGGGTGGCGGTAACCTGCGTGTTGTACCGAAAGTTGGTAGTCCACTTCAAGATCCTGTATTTGATGTCCCTGTTGTCGACTGGGCCCTCATTTCCTCCACCACGCTCGCCGTTACCGCAGCTGACCCGAAGCCGGTATACACACCTGAAACCGTACTTGGAGACAAGTTGGTGGCGTACTGGAACGCTGACTGGACTAATGGCGTGACGCTTGATGAGAGCAGTCGAGTTAGCGAGTGGATTGATATGATTGGAGACTACACCCTCATTCAGGCCACTGATACTATTCGTCCATCATACTCAACAACCTCCTTTAATGGTGTCGCAGGTGTTACCTTCGACGGTGTTGATGACCTCCTCCGTATGTCAGGAGTACCAGGTACCGTTCCAACCGGCGCAAGCTACAGTGAAATTTGGGCATTGGTAGACCAGACGGCACTTGCCTCTGATGCTGATACGCTTCGTGACATTGTTGGATATGGTGCTGGTTCTAGTGCATATCGAGAAATTCGTCGAACAATTATTGCTGGCGTGAACCGGGTACGCGCAACAACTAACAACAGTAATGCGACAGATGCGTCTACTGACTTCTCGGGTCTTCATTGGGTACGTGCAGTCTGGGATGGCACAAGTGCAAAAGTATCAACTGATGGAAATGCATTTACTACCGCCGCACACAACGCAATCACTGGCACGACGAACATAACGTTCGGAAATACACCAAGTGGTTCGGCAACTGGACACCAAGGCGTAATCCAACAGGTTATGATCCTTAATGCAGAACCAACCGCAGGAGAGTTGGCCGACCTTCAGACATACTTTGCCGGTCTTGTGGACTAGAGGAAAACCGTTCACCTATGAAACCGGTCGCAGATATCCTCTGCGACCGGTTTCTGTATGTTTGATATACTTCACCTATATGAACGATCTGCTAATCATCGGAGGGGGGCCAGCAGGAGTATCAGCGGGAGTATACGCTGCAAGAAAACAGTTGAAGACCGTACTAGTCGCTGAAGAGATTGGCGGTCAGTCTATCGTGTCTGAAGGAATCGAAAACTGGATTGGTACCATCAAGATTCCAGGTTCAGATCTTCAGAAGTCCTTTAAAGCCCACCTAAATGCATACAAAGCAGATATGGTGGAGGTGAAGGAAGGACTCCGCGTAGAGCGGCTCGAGAAGGCCTCAGAAGGCTTTCTAGCGACACTTTCAGACCAAACTACGGTATCTGCCCGAGCGGTACTTATTGCAAGCGGAGCAGCCCGTAGACGGCTTACCATCCCTGGCGCTGATATATATGAACACAAAGGCCTTACGTACTGTGCCTCATGTGACGGTCCCCTATTCTCAGGTATGGATGTTGCTGTAGTTGGCGGTGGTAATGCAGGATTTGAGACTGCTGCCCAGCTCCTTGCATACACGAAGTCAGTAACACTGATCAATAGGAGTTCTGAGTTTAGAGCAGACCCTATTACCGTTGAGAAAGTGCTGCAGCATCCAAACATGAAAGCCCTCACTAACACCGTGCCAGTTGAAATTCTGGGAACGAATTTTGTAAACGGGATGAAGATTAAAAATACGGAAACAGGTGTCGAGAGCACACTACCACTTGCTGCAGTATTTATTGAAATAGGCGTCCTTCCAAATACAGCGTTCGCGCAAGGAACAGTTGCATTAGATTCAGTTGGTCGCGTCGTGACTGATCCAAAGAACCAACATACAAGTGTCGAGGGTATCTGGGCTGCTGGGGACTGTACAGATGAGCTGTATCACCAAAACAACATTGCCGCTGGAGATGCCGTTAAAGCACTCGAAGACATATACGTTTGGTTGAAGACGAGATAAAGAAAAAACCGCAGGCGAACCTGCGGTTTTTTCTTATGTGGAGTTGAGTAAACAGCTTATGCAGCTGTCTCCTCTCCTGCAACCTCACCCTCAGCTGCTGGAGCAGCTTCCTCAGTAGCCTCAACAGGAGTCTCATCAGTAGCTACGTCATCAGCAGGCATCATTGTGTCGTCAAACATCATAGTATTTTTGTGCAGATGGCCTTAGTTCAAAAAAACGAAGACCATCCAGTATTATTGGTTGGCAAGAATTCGACCTGTCCCTCTAGTATACCTCGTAAGGAGCATTGGGCAACCCTTAGATACCCCCTATTTACTAGGCTCTACCATGCTCCAGATACGGGAGGCGACATTCTGAGGCTCTCCTTTAAACGGTAAATGGTGGTTATCAAAGAAGGGCATTGAGTTGCATTCAAGGATTCCACTACGTTCCTGCTCTTTCCAAGAATGAGCGATGTCATCAATGATGAAATCGATACCTACAATTGGGGCTTTGAGTGCTTTTGCCACATCCTCAAAGAGTTGAATGTTATCTTGATGGGTTTCTGCGGTAGTGTCAGCAGTAGTGCCGCCCAAGCCCCAGTTCACCTTCTGGTGAAGTGTAACTCGCTGCCCTTTTTTTGGAATAGAGGTTGGAGTGAGGTCTTGCCAAGCAAGTTCCTGTAGTGCGTCTGGCGTGAACTGAATTGGTGAGAAGTATGGCCCACTTCGAGCTGGGTGGGTATTCTCTTCTGCCACCAACTCTTCTATGGTGTGTTCCCCGTCACCAATAACGTGTGGCGGGTCACGACGAAGACTGGCAGCAAACACACCATCAACCACCGTTGCTCGGTACACAGGACCCACGAGCTCCTCTTCAATTATCGCAAGCGGACTTACCTGCTTTGCTATTCTAAAGGCACGAAGCAATTCCTCAGGGGTGTCGATATGCAGAATGGTGTGGCGGGAACCCGAGCCTGAGTGTGGCTTGATGATAACTGGCGGGGTAATACTGCTGTATATGGTGTGTGCAGTATTCTCAAAAAAAGCGTGGCCTCCCTTAGCAACCGGAAACCCAAGCTTCGTAAATCGCTTCTTCATCTCCGCCTTGTTATCCATCCACCATGCACGCTCATCCCCCCTTGGAGGAAATGGTATTCCTTCATATGCGATAACCTTTCCATTTGGGAATCGAGCAACGAATAAGTTACGAGCGAGATTAAAAAGACGCCACTCATATATCTCAATACCTCGAGCCTTCCCTTCCTCCCACAGTACTTGTGCCAAGAGAATAGTGTCGTCGTCCCAGGTCTCGATCTTCTTTGCGAGTCCAAGTTTAATGGTGAGTGCAAACATCAGCGGCGTGAGTACCCGCTCTGCTGCCAAGAAAGGTTGTGCTATGAACCGCATGATGGGTCCTGGAGTGAATATGGGGCGAAGCACATCATCAATTGCTACCGTTACATAACTAAAGCGGTGATATACCGCTCCGCTTCCACAGTCTGCACATTCTTTTGGCTTCATATAGGTAGAGTATAGCGCACTGCTGGGCGGAGGGAGATAAGTAAAGAGCCGCGACCTCGGTCGCGGCTCTCCCCATTATTTCTTCCAGACGTAAGTGATAGCTTCGTCCACCATCTGCTCCAGGGTTCGGTGAAACACGAAATCAATACGAGCGGCTTCATAGCAGTCCAGAAGCATCTCGGCTTCCGGATGGACGCTTTCAGCGCGGACAACTACCCCAAGCCACGGATCGTGCTCAAGGTGTGCGTATGTTGCAGAAGCTTCTCGCCAGGTGTCGGTGCTGAAATTGCGTCCGTCAGTCCGAGGGGTGGTCTGCAAGCACAGATTGATCATCAGGGCTCCACCTGCAGTATGTTCCATTGGAGCCCTCCGGACATACTTGATATAGTGCTCCTCAAAGTGACGTTGCCGCAGGAAGCGGTCAGGTTCTCCATCGAGACGGTGCTGGCACAATGGATGATCGGGTTCATACCGAGTCGGAATGACCAGGATGAACTTTTTCAACCGTTCACAGAGAAGACGATAGACTTCTGGATGGTAGTCTGGCGCCCCCTGAAGTGGTCCGGCCAAAAAGAAGACTGGGATGTCTGGATACAGACTCAAATCAATAAATGGGTTTTTGATAGGTGGTTCGCACAGGATACGAGCGATAATCACCTTTTGGAAGGTTCCGGTTGCTTCAACCATTACCCAACTCCTCCATAGAATGGTTATGGCAAAGCGCCATA
Source organism: Patescibacteria group bacterium (assembly GCA_018823385.1). Classification (GTDB taxonomy): domain Bacteria; phylum Patescibacteriota; class Minisyncoccia; order Phycocordibacterales; family Phycocordibacteraceae; genus C7867-001. The sequence continues at coordinate 5,769 of JAHJIK010000071.1, forward strand.
ACCACCATACGTAAAAATAGGAGAATGTCTAGGTATAGGCGGAGAGAGGGAGATTCGAACTCCCGAGACTCTTTCAAGTCTGCCGGTTTTCGAAACCGGTACATTCAACCACTCTGTCACCTCTCCAATACGGCTAATCTAGCATTTTAGGCCATATTAATGCTAGGATAGCAGAGTTATGACGGCCCCATCGTCTAACGGTTAGGACAGATCCCTTTCACGGATCAAATCGGGGTTCGATTCCCCGTGGGGTCACCAGTTGGGTTTTATTACCCTTAAACTCTTCAGAAAGCTTGAAAAGAGCCGTTAATTTTGGTGTTCCATTAAGTAGCTGATGGTAGTCGGGAGTTTCCTCAAAGAAGAGCGAAAGAAGCGAACGGCGACCATCCAAATCACAAGCTTCTGTAAGGATTTCTCCCGGGTGTTCCATTATGTATTTTGCATACCGAACAAATGCGCGAATACTCTTCTCATTCACCTCAATTTCTCCGCGCTCACTCTCGGCCTGATTTATTTGGGCATCGAGTGTATTAATTTGCTGTTCAATCATTCTTCTTGTTATCGGACTTTCCGCCAAGCTGAATGCGTCTAGTTTTTTAGCAAGTTCGGCTTTTAAATCAGATACGGTTCGGCTGATAGCAGACGATTCAAGCACTACTTCTTTTTCTCGCTCTCGGTACTTATCAAGCAAATGCAATTCGAGACCGGCAAGAAAACCATCTTCAAACTTCAAGCCGTCTAGGTATGAGCGAACATCTTTATCAAAGTCACTTTTGGCAATGCGAATATACGGGTGGGACCTTTTCCCGTCTTTCATTCCGCCACAATGGTATGCCTCAAACTTCTCTCCTGATTTGCCCGTAGAAGCACTCCCAAGCATTGGTTGTTGGCAATGTGGACAATTAACGCACTTCCAAGGAAATCGTGGGTTATCGCGAAGTCGCTTAACTCGTCCCCATGGAGAGTAGTTGTGCAGTACTTCGATATTTTCTCCGTCGTCTTTTATGTAAATCTTTCCCTTGTTAGCTCGATTGAAAACATCTATTGAAACAACCCCATTAAAAGAGCGCATCCTGACCGGATTGTGTTTATTCCATTTCTCGTAGCTCACGCCCGCGTATTCGGTCTGTAGGATAAATCTTTGGAGCTGTTTGATGGTAAGTTGCTTTCCGCCTTTCTCTCCAACTATTCTCGGGTTTTCTTTATCGCTTCTGTCCCAACGTCTATAAATCTGGGTCTTAAACCCCATAGCATTGATAGCACTAACTATCTTTTCATCCGAAACACCATCAGCCCGCATCTCAAGCATTTTTTGAAAGAAATGTACTCGGTCGGGATTTTCAGTACGGACCACTCTTTCTTTTCCATTATCAAAAATGCGCTTGTTTTTGAGGCCATCAGGAGCGCGACTAACGGAAAACCCTCATTTATTGGATTTAGGAACAGCTCATTTCTAAAAATAGCTTGCAAAATAAAGGTTTCTTAAAAAAGCCCAACGCCAATTTTTAAATAAAAACACGTATTGATTTGGACGACATTCGTTGCTTAATTTTGATGGGAAAACATGGTAATATTCAAATATGTCCTCGCGTTTTAAACACTTTCACCTATGACTAAACGTGATAGGAATGTAAAAGGGTTTGCAGAAAGGACTTGTTAAGCAGGTCCCTTTTTGTATCAGCAGGATTGCCGCCTTTTACTTACATGACAACACCACGCTTTCTTATAAATACTGATGGCAGCCCATTCGACAAAGATGAGCTGAACTCTCTTAAATCTTTACTTGATGGATTATCTGATGGAGACAGAGAGGATTTTCGCAATAAAAACGCAGACCAAATAGCAGAAGATGATTCCCAGAGCACGTTGATTGTTTCTGGTCCCGGTACTGGTAAAAGCACTATTTTCCTAAAGAGGATTGAGTATTGGTTGAAAAAATATCCGACCGCTAAAGTCCGGGTGGTTAGCTTTGTTAGAAAATTGGTTGCAGACCTGCAGGAAGATGTTACCTCCAATAGGAGCTTGTCAGATGAGCAAAAAGGTCAGGTAAATGTTTCAACGCTTCATAGATTAGCTCGAAGTGTAGTAGAGAAAAATGGCGGAACTACCGAACGTCCTTTCAAAGCTCATAGCAAAATAATTGTTGACCACTGGGAAGAGGAGGTATGGGAAGACGCCAAACAATTGCTTGGAATTGGAGACGGCTATACATGGAAAGAGATGTTGGAAAATCTCCATAACGCCAACCTGTCCAAAGAAGATAGATGGTCGGAACTTATCACAACCTATTTTAAGATTACCAATTATTACAACGCAATATGCTTTGCCGACATGGTAATACTTGCGGCAAGTGCCGTGGCAGAAAACCCTGAACTTGTTGAAGAGGATTTTTTTATATTGGACGAGTACCAAGATTTCAACCAAGCCGAAGATAATTTTGTTACTGAATTAACCAAGAATGCAAAGAGTATTTTAATGGTTGGTGATGACGACCAAGTTTTGTATGAAAAGCTAAAGGCCGGTAAAGCAGAACTTATTCGAAAGCACTACTCTGATTTGAGCAAAGCAAATGCGATGCTTCCGTTTTGTGGCAGGTGCGCATTTCATACAACCAAGGCCTCATCAGAGTTTATAAACATTGACGCTGAAGAGAATTGTATTGATAAGGTCTATCTCCCGTTAAGGGGTACGGAGGAGGGTTCTCGAGTAACTTGTGTCGCATGTCCAAATCCTGCTAGTGCGATTGATTACGTAAAAAAGTTCATAAATGAGAACAAGGAAGCATTAGATGAACGGAAAGCGCAGTTAGAAGATGGGACGAAAAAAGATGCCTTTCTTCTCATACTTTCCCCAGACAAAAAGCTTGCTTTCTATGGTAACGAAAAAGATGGGCTATCAGAAGCAATTGCCGCATATCAAACTACAGAAAAACTCAAATATGGTGAGGATTACTTTAAAGTTCTTACCTATAATGCGTTTGGTAACGACGAAACAAATAACTTTGCATTTAGGAAAATACTTACCTACGAAAGTGTCTCTCGAAACGACATTACTACCTTGATAAGAGAGGCCTTAGACGCTGAAGTAGATTTCACAAAGCTTGATAAAGAAATTGTTCGGTCCATTACGGAAAAATCTAAACGAGTGGTTGAGGTATTGGAGAATGACGAACTTGACGCTAAAGGTAAAGCTCAAGCCATTGCTACTATTATAGAAATATCTGACATTGAAAAGTTAGAAAAAGATATTCTACAATCCACAACCGAAGAAGAGGGATTTAAAGTTGAGCATGAAGACGAAGAAGCCGCAGAGCTAGAAGAGATTGAGCCATCAAAGGCAAATGCTATAGAGCTTATGAGTATTGTTGGCTCTAAAGGCCTTTCTGCTGACCATGTCATAATCTTGGGCTTTGATGACAAGAACATGGGATATGTAACCCGCAATGCCTTTTATGTTGCGATGACAAGAGCTAGAAAATCTTTGCATATTCTTACCGCTCTTAGGTGTCGTGGCTCGTCTGGTCCCAATGCTTTCTTTCAAGCACTTCCCGAAGCTCACTTACAGTTTGTAAAGCATATTCGGACCAACAGCGCGACAACAGTTATAGCATCTAAGGCCGATTATGTTCGATATTTCCGAAGCGTCGCCCATGCTCGCAACCAAGCCAGACAATAAACATGCCCGAAAAAAATATACAAACAAATATTCAGCATTCATTCGATAGCACTCTCAAAGATGCGAACTTAGAGGGCATAGCTATAGATATTTCAGAAGTTGGGATTGATTTACTGCTTGATGACAGAGTTTTAAAAGACGTTCCCATTGTGGGTACTCTCGTGGGACTTGCGAAGTTTGGAGCAAATGTTCGTGACCGTCTTTTCTTAAAGAAAGTCCTGACCTTTCTATTGCAAATTAAGGACGTGACTGCGGAAGAGAGAAAGAAGATGGTGGACGATATAGATGGCTCCAAAAAGTACCGGGTAAAGGTTGGTGAGAAATTGTTATATGTAATAGATGCTTGTAATGATTACGAGATTTCTGAACTCGTAGGGACACTCTTTAAGGCATATCTCGAAGGGAAAATAACATATGACAATTTCCTAAAAGCATCTGCGGTATTGCAAAAGATGGGGATGGATGATTTTGCTTGGTTTAAAAAGAATGGCCCAGCAAAACGTTATTTCGATTTAGATGATATAGGTGACTTAATTAGTTCTGGTTTGTTTGAATTACATTATGAACAAATTGATGTACGGATTGAGGACGAAACCGACAAGGACCGTTTAATTGATGGTAAGAAATACTCCACAGATGTAGATGGTGGTGTGAGCGTACATCTAACAACGGCCGCCGAAACAATCCTTGAGGTTTTTTGTCCAGAATATGAAAAGCCAAAAGTAATTAAGTTGTAAGTACGATTTGAAAGAAAAAACCGCACCTGTAGCCGGAGCCACAAGTGCGGGTTGAGTTTTCGATCAGAGGGCGTTATGCCGTCGCTGTTTCCTTCGCCACGAGCTTCATCATGGTGTCGTAGTCGTGGACGAGCTTGTCAGCCCGAACCATTCGCTTCGACGTGTCTGCTTCGATCCGATAGAACTGGACCTCGCAGGTCTGATGCGTCGGGTTGCCGTCATTCCATTCGTTCTGCGGTTCGCCGACAAAGAAGTAGGCGTTTGCATTCGGTGGAGCAATGGCTTGCACCTCGTTCACGCCGAACTTGAAGAAGCCGTGATAGCCGCCGACCGTTGTCCGGAAGACGACAGGTGCGCCGACCTTCTCCATGGAAGTGACTACGAACTCCGGTTCCCAGGTGTCCATCCCCTCTCCGATCTTCGGATATTGGGTGAACCACTGATCGCCGATCTGCACGAGACCGCGAAAGCCGACGTCTTCCTGTTTCTTCACGGGCACGAGCAAGTCGCGCCAGTACTTCCGCAGGAGTTTGTAGGCATCGGGGCCTTTGTTCAGACCCGAACGAATGTTACCGCCGGCTTGAATGCCGACGACACGGACTCCGTTCCACCACTCGTGGCAACTCACATCGAGCACTAAGCTCTCGTTGCCTTCGTGGTGAAGGTGCGACAGCGAACCGGTCGAGACCAGGTGCGTGATCGCCATACCTTCTTCGATCTCACGGAAGCCGTGACGATTGCCGAAGAAGTAGCAACAGTTGCCCGCGCCGTCCACCTTGAGGATGTACGGATCGGAGTTCTCGGCACCATCGCGCTCGTGTTGGGAACGACGACGGTCGAGGAACTGATCGTGGTTCGGAAGCTCGTACTTGTTTTCCGGATCGAGACCGGCCTGCTCCCGATGCCACATCCTTGCGGCGGCGGTATGAGCTTGCACGTACTCTTCGGCTTGAGGACCGAACCGCGCCTTGAGCACCGGATCGACCAGAGCTTCGGAGGACCGGAGCGTCTGGATGAAGGGGTACTGGTAGCGACCGACGTATTCTTCGAGGTCAACAATGCTGACCTCTCCAAACTTGCCGGCTTCGAGATCCAGGAACTCCTGGGCCGTAATGCGACCGCCACGATGGTTGCGCTCCTTGTCCTGGTACTCCCAGCTGTACGCCTTTTGAGCGCCTTCGAGAGTGGCCATGGGACCGACGCCGTGGGCGACGATCAGGATCCGCTTACCGGACTTGGAAAAGCCGTAGTACTCGGCCGTGAGAGTCGTGAAGTACGTCTCCCAGGGCAAGGCACCAGGTTTGGTTTCGAGCCGAGCCGCGACGATGTCGGGCATGCTTGCCAGTCGTCCGCCTTTGCCGGCGAACTTCATAGCTTGTTTCCAGGCGGCCGGAAGGCCGTCTTGGTGGTAGAACGCCATCGCGTGAGCGAAGGGTTGTTTCTCTGTCGTTGTCATAGAACTATCTCCTTTTCCTCGTTTAGAGGTTTGAGGTGAACAATACGTTTTGTCCCCTGACACAATATCAGGTTCCGTCGTGGATAATACCACAAATATACCAAAAGAGCAATACTTCGAGTACAGATGGCGATTAGTAGTTCTAATACCACTAGGGTAAGTTCTAGTGGCCCTGAAAGGCAGGAAATCCTGCTATGCAGGGACTAATTCTCGTAACTGTCCCAAGCTCCCAAAAAACTCTTCCCATTTCAGTACCGTCCTTTCTAAGGTGTTCCATTCAAAGTACAATGAGTTCACAGATTTTAGAGCCTTGATATACAAGGCCGTACAGAGGTACCAAAGTAGTCAACCGAACCGCTCTTCACTTAGTGTTGTTTACTTGCTGAACTCACTCGTCACAATCTTGACATTTCCTGTTAATTAAATCATAATGATAGAACATCTGATATTCAGGTGAGCTCCTTGAGTTAACTAGAGAGAGAGAGGAAGAATAATGTCCGACTATGACGAGTTCCGAAAGGAGGTTCGTGAAGGAAAGAGAACTGTCTGGACCGTTCTGCCGACAATCGTTGGCGTGATCATCGTCCTGGCGCTTCTCGGCTTCGCGCTCAACTCCTTCGGCCTTTTCGGCAAGACGGTGGTCGAGCGCAAGGTCTTCGAACAGTCCTACCAGCGCAGCAGCGCCATCGAATCACAGATCGCGACCGACACGGCGGCGCTGGCGGAAATCGACCGCCAGCTCCAGAACCCCCACCTCGACGAGAACACGCGTGTGAACCTTGAAGCCCAGGCTTCGGCGGCTCGCGCGCGCATCGACTCGGCCGAACGGAGGAAGTGATGCAGAACACGATCAGAAATACGGTCCTGGCCGGCGTGCTCATGCTCGCTGGCTGCGGTGCCGAAACAACTGAAACGCGGGATGCCGGGCGCGTTGCCCAGCAACAAGACCAGTATTCCATCGGCCAGCCAATTCCTGCGTTCGACTGGTCCCTGGAGCGCCACCTGGTGATCGAACTGTACAAGGTTCGTAACCAACGGGTCGCGACCCACTCGGTCTGGCGTTCGGACTACGGCATCATCGAAGGCGACTGCCCGTCCTATGGATACGGCATTCCCTACGACACGAGCCTCACCAATCCGCTGGTCGCTACCTCGACTTCAGCGGACAGATCGATACGCTCGGACTCTCTGACGTCGATCGAGCAGGCGGAACCCAACGGGATCTTCGCCAGCAAGAACACGTCGGCGACTTGGGTGATGTGCCTCAGTCAGGGCGGGTCAGTCGAGCCGATCTACGTCGAATCGAAGGTCACGGTCTATCCGGGACCCGTCATCGTGGACTATGTCGGAAATCGCGTCACGCGAAGCGGGGCGGCAACGGTTCTGATTCCACGTTCGGCACCATCGGTTCCGGCGCCGGCAACCTCGGGCACCCAACCTTCCCAGTAGCGTTGTAACGCACTGACTTCTCAACTGCGCCCCGGCCATCCTGGCTGGGGCGTTTTTCTAATCTCTATTGGTAGTATCTAGACACTCACTGCTTCCCTCTCTAAAGATCTCCCAAATACTAGCCACGTATTCAGTTCTGACACCAGCTGATTCCAATTCTCACTAACGTGGCTCACCAAAGTTCAAAATTACCCATCCCAGCAATACAACGTATAATCAGCAGATGGAGCAATTCCCTAAACTTAACGAGAAGTTGAAAGCTGGAGTACACGCTGAGCCTAAAATGGGTCCGCTTTCACTCGACCTAACTACTAAGACAATTAGTATAGAAGGTAGCACCAAGCAGGCGGCGTTAACCAGCAACGAGTATCAAATACTCTGGATGTTAGTACGAGCGCAGGGGGACGTAATAAGTGAATCGGATATCATTGAATTTATGTACGATGATCCAAATAAAGACATCCCTCTCTACAACCCCGCAGAAGTATTTCTTCACAGACTACGTAAGAAATTAGCTGACATAACAGACCAAGTCACCATTGAAACTCATAGAGGTCATGGCTACTATCTTAAAGTGACCTCATAGGTAAACCATGAAATCTGAAGTCCTCGATCAAGCAATTCGTCACCTTAAGAAAGATCCTATACTGAAGCCACACATATCTCCTGCGTCTCGCCCTCCCTTTCGTAGGCCAAAGAAAGCGTATCAGTCACTCGTGCATTCGATCATATACCAGCAGCTTTCAGGAAAAGCCGCTGCCACGATATTGAAACGATTCCTTGGACTCTTTCCTGGAACGTCCTTCCCAACACCAGAAGAAGTATTGAAGCTTTCTGATGCAGAGATACGGGGTGTTGGTATATCAGGTCAGAAGATGTCATACATACGTGATCTCTCGGAACGATTTATTGATGGAACTATCTCACCACGTAAGTTTTCAAAGATGACAGATGAAGAAATACGCGAGCACTTAGTTGTCGTAAAAGGTATTGGTACTTGGACTGCTGACATGTTCCTCATGTTCACCCTGTATAGGCCAGACGTACTCCCTACCGGTGACCTGGCAATACAGAAAGGCTTTCAGAAAGTATTCGGGCTCAAGTCTCTTCCTGACGCCAAGACTATGCAAAAACTCGCACAGAACTGGAAACCATATCGAACGGTTGCAAGCTGGTATTTGTGGCGCGTAGTGGATGGGGAGAATTCTGACTGGTAGCTAGAGACCGAGGTCTTCTTTTGAGAGTGCTCCGTGTCGAAGAATATGAACGGAGTCACCTGCACACAACAGTACTGTTGACGGAGTTCCTCCAGCTCGAGGACCGTCGTCAATAACTAAATCGATGTTGTGCGCTAACGAAGCAAATTGCACGATTACCTCGTGAGGCGTGGCTGGCGTTTCCCTCCCCGCCCTATTGGCACTCGTAGCGGTGTATGGAAGCTGAAAGGCATTTGCAAGTGCTAAACAGAAGGGATCATTAGGAATACGTATACCAATGTTTCCATTCAACAAGATATCTTTTGGTATCGCATCGGTTGCTGGCACAACAAGCGTTAATGGGCCTGGTAGGTGCGCACGAGCAATAGATTGAGCTCTCTCATTAAGCTTTCCATACTTCTGCATTGTCTCGATATCCTTAACCGCAACAGACAGTGGTTTTTTCTTTTCTCTTCCTTTCAAATCTTTCAGTCGCTCTACTGCCTTCACATTCAGTGCACTTACCGCCAACCCGTACAGGGTATCGGTTGGATATAGAACGATACCGCCTCGCATAAGTACCATAGATGCTTTCTGTGCAGCTTCGGTTAGATTTGCATCAGTTAATCGGATGATTTCCATACATAAAGTATACCGTAGCAGTGCTGTACGCTCTGGAACTTATATATATTTTGCGGTATTCTGCGACCACGGGCGATTAGCTCAATTGGTAGAGCGTCTCATTGACGTTGAGAAGGTAACAGGTTCGAATCCTGTATCGCCCACATCTAAGGTCTCTAAGTGACTGCTAAGAGTCGGAAGACCGATACCTCCCCTGCGGAGGCACCTAATCCTGAGGGTTAAGCTGTCCGCCGAAGGTTGGAGTATCCTGTACAGGATACGTAGGTTCGGAGGGCGCTGCAGAACTGCAGCGCCCTTTCCTTTTTCATACCGCCCTCCACAGGCGGTTTCTCTCATTTGCAGGTATTCTATACAGATATGTACAAAGCTTTCTTTCTTCCAACCCTTATATCAATCCTCATACTCATAGGAGTATTTATATGGGGTGGTTTGCATGCATTCGTTCTCACTACCCTCTTGGTGATTTTGGAAGTAACGCTCTCGTTTGATAACGCAGTGGTGAATGCAAAGATTCTGGCAAAGATGTCAGAGAAGTGGCAGAAGCGCTTCCTCACGTGGGGTATTCTGGTCGCAGTATTTGGTACACGCTTTGTTCTCCCTATTATTATTGTTTCCGTCAGTGTCCTCGTGTCTCCCTGGGTTGTGGCGAAACTTGCCTTCTTTGACCCTGAAGCATATGGACACCTTCTTGAAGGAGCGCACCACGCCATCGCAGCCTTTGGTGGATCATTCCTCTTAATGGTCTCTCTCAAGTATTTCTTTGATGACAGTAAGGATGTGCACTGGATAAAGGTAATTGAAAAGAAGCTCTCTGCATGGGGACGCATTGAAGCCATAGAGATTGGTATCTCCCTCATCATCCTACTCACACTCGCACTCCTCGTTCCTGGTGAGACAGCAACCATTCTCGTATCGGGACTCGTCGGTATTGTTCTCTTCATAGCTATGCAAGGAATTGCAAACGCCTTTGCTTCAGAGCAAGCGACCATGGTTGGCGCTGGTAGTGCGGCCCTCTTCGTCTACCTCAATGTGCTCGATGCCGCCTTTTCCCTCGACGGTGTGGTTGGAGCCTTTGCGATTACCAACGAGCTAGCCATCATCATCATCGGTCTCAGCATTGGAGCGTACTTTGTCCGAAGCATGACTGTGTATCTGGTTCAGAAGAAAACGCTTGAAACTCTCACCTATCTAGAGCAGGGGGCGCACTGGGCAATTCTTGGTCTTGCTATCGCGATGCTTGTCTCTTTGTTCCGTGAGGTACCAGAAGTCATCACCGGGTTGGTCGGTATTGTATTTGTGGGAAGTGCGTACTGGGCATCCATTCGGGCGCAGAAAGCGGCTAGTCTGAACGCGTAGATTCGGGTATAACAAAGGTATGGAACGAACTCTTATCCTGTATCACGGAAACTGCCCCGATGGCTTTAGTGGCGCATATGCGGCCTGGAAAAAGTTTGGTGATACAGCTGAATACCTGCCGCTCAACCGTGGTGGCGAGGTGCCTGACGGTGTTGAAGGCGCCGACGTATACATGATTGACTTTACCTGTACCAAGCCAGTAATGGACGAGATACTTGCAAGGGCCGCTTCTCTAGTAGTGCTGGATCACCACATGGGCGTTAAGGAGATTGTAGAGAGCATGCCAGAATATGTGTTTGATACAGAGCGGTCTGGAGCAACTATTGCGTGGAGTTACTTCCACCCAACTATACCCGTTCCCCTTTTCCTACAATTCATCGAAGATGAGGATATCTATCGCCACGCGATGCCTGACACACCATATGTACGTGCATACCTTGATGTGCGTCCGTACTCATTTGAGGATTGGGACAATATAGTCAACACGCTAGAGAACCCCGACACCCGTGATGAAATCATTGAAAAGGGAAAAACATACGCAGAGTACTTTGCACTCATGGGACAGGTTGCGGTACGTA
>JAHJIK010000072.1 GCA_018823385.1 Patescibacteria group bacterium
CTACATGAAGGTGAGGTGTTCATGTTTTAGAAGGTGAGGTTGACAATATATCATATTAGGTATATAATAATTATTAAGGTCTAGATTGTCTAAACCGAACAACACATGAGGAGTGTGCTATGAGTTCTTTGAAATCCACTCGTCGCGCGTTCCTTTTTGGTGCGGCGGCGATCATCTCGGGGTGTACGGATTCGGAAAAACAGAAGGTTGTTAAACCCGCTGTCGAATCTGTAGAGCCCAAAACAAATAACGCAAAACCAAAGCTCAAGAAGACACGAAACGGGAAGGTCAAGTTTTCAACTGGACCGCTTGCCGGGCGGAACGTTCGCGATTTGTATGCGCTGTATATCGGAATAGAGAACGGCCGGATTCCAGCACACGTGCACATCGACTACGCCGAGCGCCTCCGGCATCTGTGGGAGGCTAAGGTGACCAACTCGAAGGGTAATCGTGTCGTAAAACAGACGCGGACGCAGTTGATCTCCACATACGATCCTACGAATGCAGGACTTACGTCTGTTGTGAAGTACCAACGTACCGCTTCGCGCATCGCACGAACGACCCGTGCCGCGATCGATTGGCAGGCGGCAGGGAAGCTGTACAAGCTAAACCCCGCGCGTCTGAAACTCTTTCAGGAGATTGCAGCTCAAATTGGCGGTCGCGAGCTTATCGCGTATGCTCTCACTGAGCTTATGCCTGGAAGGAATAACGGTGTGTTCAACCGCGAATATCTGGACTTCCTGTTGCGTACCGCCGGCCGGGACTTTGTTGAGCGTATTCCTGCGCTGTACGACGACCGAACCTCGTTTGGTCCGTACCAGTTCACCTCGTACGCGCTGTACGACACTGGTAATGAACGACGAGGTGCTTCTGTGATGAATCAGGTGCTGCAAAAAGGAAAAATTCCAGGCAGCGTTATGAAGCTTCGCGGGGATCAACACTTCAAGGCAGCGTATCTATTCGCGCTGCACAACGTCGGAGGACTGCTCCGCAGTTTGACGTCGAAGCAATACAAGACCCTGAAGAGGGTTCGAAGCACGAGTAGCGAAGCGTTGACTGAGTTTATCGCTGTTGCGCACCACGGCCCTAGTGCAGCGCCGCGTTGCGCAAAACGATGGTTGGATAATGGGGCAAAGTCGGCCTTCAGGTCGTCCTGTCCCCGGCATTACGCCATCTACGCGACCAAGACCTACAATAACTATAAAGCGCTTTGATCGAGATGGGATAAACTAGACAACGCTCACACAAACACCGATTGGTTTGTGTGAGCGTTTTGTTTTTCTCTTAGGTGTTTAAATATGGCGTACTCAACAAGGTAGAGGGTTGGTATGTTTGGATATATAACGATCGCACTCACTTGGGATAAAAAAGAGCTTTAATTTTCTCAAAAATGTGTCCTTAGAAACCAATAGGCACGCCATATTTTCATATTTATTTTATCCCCACCAACGTTTCGTCTTCATCGTTGTATCATGTACTTCTCCGTTCCCCACAACCGCATGCAGTGTCAGAGAGACAGGAACGAGAGACTCTGACGTCAGTCTGCTAGCAGGGCAAAAGTGATCGTATGTGAGCACCACTCTTGTACCTGCGAAGGTTGCATTATCATGTTCTAACTTTACGTACACACTTATATGCAGCAGGTAAAAAAGAGGAATGGCACCGTCGCCAATTTTGAGCAGGACAAGATTACGTCAGCAATGCGGCGTGCATTCCAAGCCTGTAGAGCACCTATTTCAGAAGAGAAGCTGCTTGAGATGAGCAATACCGTTGTCGCAGCGGTAACACAAGCATTTACCGAGCAAACACCATCAGTAGAGAATGTTCAGGACGCAGTTGAGCTCGTTATTTTACGTGAAGGATTCCTCGATGTAGCCCGTTCATACATCGCATATCGATATGAACACGAGAAGATTCGTGAGGAGAAGCAGCAGGAGTTTGTAGAGAAGTTGGGTGAGAAGAAGTTGATGATCACTAACCGTGATGGTCAGCAGGTTGCTTTTGATGAGAATCGTATTCGCACTGATCTTGCTCGATTTATCACTGGATACGAAGACTCCGTTGATGTTGATGCAATTGTAGGTCAGATCAAGTTCGAGTTGTTTGAAGGAATGAGCACACAGGATATTGCACGTGCTCTTATCATGATTGTTCGCTCAATGATTGAGCGTGACCCTGCGTACTCAAAGGTTGCATCACGCCTCCACCTGAACAAGCTATACGGAGAAGTATTTGGTCAGGGATACGACATCATTAACCTGCAGGGTGACCACACTCGACTCCTTAAGAAGAATATTGAAGAAGCAGTATCGAAAGAACTTCTTGATCCACGCATGATGGAGTTTGATTTTGAGAAGCTCGCGGCTGCACTCAAGATTGAGAATGATGATTTGTTCGAGTACATGGGTCTTGAGATTCTGTCATCTCGATACTGCATGGAGAATACACAGACCAAGAAGCCAACCGAGACACCACAGCTCTTCTGGATGCGTATCGCTATGGGTATCGCACTTAACGAGAAGCCAGAGCATCGTGACGAGTATGCACTTCAGTTCTATGACGTACTCTCAAACTTCTACTACACACCAGGAGGGCGAACGCTCTTCCAGGCAGGTGCGCTTAAGGCACAGCTTGCTAACTGCTTCTTGAACGTAGTGCCAGACTCACTCGACGGTATCTTCAAGACATATGCAGACAACGCACAGTACCTAAAGTGGTCAGGAGGTCTTGGTACGAGCTGGTCAAAGGTTCGTTCAACCGGCTCATTCATTAAAGGAACAGGTGTAGGTAGTCAGGGAGTGGTTCCATTCCTTAAGATTGCAAACGACGTAAACACAGCGATTAACCGCTCTGGCAAGCGCCGTGGCGCCGGTACCGTATACCTTGAGTCTTGGCACCTTGATATTGAAGACTTCCTTGAGCTCCGTAAGAATACGGGAGACGAGCGACGCCGTACCCACGACATCGATACAGCAAACTGGATTCCAGACCTCTTTATGAAGCGTGTACGTGAGAATGAGATGTGGACACTGTTCTCACCGTCTGACACACCTGATCTCCATGAGATATATGGAAAGGAGTTTGAGACCGCATACCTTGCATATGAGGCACGTGCAAAAGCAGGTGAGTTTGAATTCACCAAGCAGGTGTCAGCCGCTGACCTGTGGAAGAAGATGCTTGCTATGCTCTTTGAAACAGGACACCCATGGATCACCTGGAAGGATCCTTCCAACATCCGATCTCCTCAGGATCACGCGGGAGTGGTGCACAGCTCAAACCTTTGTACCGAGATTACCCTCAACACGAGTGCTGACGAGACGGCAGTGTGTAACCTAGGGTCACTCAACTTCGCAGTGTTTGTTCGTGATGGAAAGTTCGATCACGAACTCGTTGGAAAGGTGGTACGTATCTCAATGCGTATGTTGGATAACATAATCGACCTCAACTACTACCCAACACCTGATGCAAAGAAGGGAAATATGCGGCACCGCCCTGTAGGTCTTGGTGTACGTGGATACCACGATGCGCTCTACATGCTCGGTATTGATTTTGACTCACAGGCAGCGGTTGATTTTGCTGACGAGAGTATGGAGGTAGTTGCGTACTATGCAATCCTTGGTTCATCAGAACTGGCAAAGGAGCGAGGTGTGTACGAAACATACAAGGGCTCTAAGTGGGACCGAAACATCTTCCCGCAAGACACACTTGATTTGCTTGCTGAACAGCGCGGCGAAGAGATTCCAATAGTGCGTGGCGGAAAGCTTGATTGGACACCAGTGCGTGCGCACGTACAGACATACGGTATGCGTAACTCAAACACGATGGCTATCGCACCAACAGCCTCAACCGCAAACCTCGTTGGATGTATTCCATGTGTAGAGCCGATCTACAAAAACATCTACGTGAAGTCAAATAAAGAAGGAGACTTCACCGTTATCAACA
>JAHJIK010000073.1 GCA_018823385.1 Patescibacteria group bacterium
GGTTTACATAGAAGGAGGGGGTTTTCTCCTTGTTGAAGGGAGACAGTCCACGGAAGTATTTACCAGCTTTTGTAAGTTTTACGTACGGTGTTACCACGTCCACAATGCTGAGCTTATCTTTCACTTGCTGTACGGTGTCGGATGCCATTTCTATACAGTTTACAACGTATTGGGTTTGGGTGCTGAGGATTGACATGTATCCAAGACTTCGGTATAAAGTACACATCCTTAGATGAAGGAGTGCACCTTATGAAGCGTTTGATTTCGGTAACGAAACACATGCTGGCACTCGCTTGGACTCTGTGCTGGAGCTATACGCTCTATCACGGACTTGCGAGCGGTGTGAAAGCGTCACCCACCATCAAGCCGACTCTAAACGACATGATTCCCATCGAGTACGTCGGCGGAAGTGTGATGGTGCTGGCCTTCGTCGTCACCGTCTACTATCTGATCTACAACTTCGACAAGCTCGAACCAACTTCGGCCTAGCCGAACATCGCCCCGACCTTCACCAGTCGGGGCGCATTCTTTATATACCCAAAAAACAAACAACCTCCCAAATTGGGAGGTTGTTTGTTTTGTAAAACGGGTTGGCTAGCGAGCGTCAACCACAACTCCAGGAGCTGCAGCGTCTTCACGTGCCTGCTCTGCAGCTTCAAATGCAGCAGCCTGTGCTTTTGCACGAGCAGCCTGCAGTTTCTCAATTGAAGCGTGCTTCTTGCTTCCTGCGAATGCAGTACCAGCAGGGATAAGTCGTCCGAGGATAACGTTCTCCTTAAGACCACGGAGCGTATCAACACTTCCCTTAAGGGATGCATTGATAAGGATCTTAGTGGTCTGCTCGAATGAAGCAGCTGAAAGGAATGAGCGGCGAGACAGAGCTGACTCCTTGATACCAAGAACCATTTCGCGGGCCTTTGGTGGAATCTTTCCATCTGCTTCCATTTCCTTCACGTCCTCTTCGAACTCCCAGTGCTCCATCACATCTCCAACTGAGTACTCAGAGTCACCAGTGTCAGTGAGCTTCACGCGTGAGAACATCTGCTTCACTACAACCTCAAGGTGCTTTCGAGATACGGAAGCTCCCTGTAGTTCGTAGATCTTAGAAGTCTCAGCAATGATGTACTCCTGTACTGCGGCGCGTCCTGCGTACTCGAAGAGAGATCATCTAGATCAGCTGATCCGTCAGACAGAAGCTGACCACGAACAACTGCTTCTCCAACCTTTACGAGTGGCTGACGAGGATATGGTGCAAGGTATTCAATGTTTGCTCCGTTCTTCTTCCCTTGTCCTGCCTCAGGAGTCACTACTACCACCTTCTCACGTCCCTGCTCACGAATTTCAATAACCATACCGTCGGTCTTTGAAACGATAGCTGGATTCTTTGGAGAACGCTTTTCAAATACCTCCTCAACACGAGGAAGACCTGATGTAATATCTCCACCAACAGACGCTGTTCCTCCGGCGTGGAAGGTACGCATCGTTAGCTGAGTACCCGGCTCACCAATAGCCTGAGCTGCAACGGTACCCACTGCCTCTCCAAGATCAACTTGTTCCTGAGTAGTGAGGTCCATACCGTAACAGGTAGCGCAGATGCCGTAGCGTGTCTCACAAGACATTGGAGATCGTACGACAACTGCCGTTACCTCTGATTCATCGATAACCTTTGAGTCAGCTTCATCAAGGTACTGACCCTTCTTGAAGGTAACGTCAGCAGTCTCAACATCAGCAGCAAGTGTTCGTCCACGAACAGCCTCAGCAAAGTCGATACGGATACCAGATGCTGATACACGGTTGATTGAGATGCCACGCTTTGTCTTACAGTCAGACTCCGTAACGATTGAGTCCTGAGACACATCGAAGAGACGACGAGTAAGGTATCCAGCGCGCGCCGTTCCAAGCGCAGTGTCGGTTAGACCCTTACGTGAACCGTGGGTACTCATGAAGTACTCAACAGGGTTTAGGCCTTCGGACATTGACGAGATAATAGGGAGCTCAATAGTCTCTCCAGCAGTGTTCTGGATAAGACCCTTCATACCCACCATCTGTGTCAGGTTACCGATTGATCCACGAGCTCCAGAGGTGATGATGTCACGCACCGGGCTGTTGTTATCAAGGGCAGCGTCCACGAACTTCTCAATCTGCGTCTTGGTGGTGTGCCAGATTTCGATAACCATACGACGCTTCTCTTCTTCTGAAAGAAGTCCGTTCTGGTAGTCAGCTTCAATCTTCGCTACCTTCTCGCGAGATACGTTGATAGTTGCATCCTTTTCTTTTGGAACGAGTACGTCTCCGAAGCTCCAGGTGATACCTGCCTCAGTTGCATACGCAAAACCGAAGTGCTTAATACGGTTGATGATGTGTGGCACCTTATCAAGACCATACTTCTTCATTGAGTCCACAACGATTCCACCAAGCACCTTCTTTGTGATCGCGTCATTTACATACGGATAGTCTGAAGGAAGCACAGTGTTGAAGAAGAGTCGTCCAGCAGTTGTTTCGAAGATCTTTCCGTCGAACTGCTCGTACTTCTCTTTCCCTGCTACCGGCATCACGTGAATCTTCGCGTGTAGGTCAATTGCAGCAAAGTCGTAGGCGAGAAGAGCTGCGTTTGGTGAAGGGAAGTAAGTTCCCTCTCCTTTAGCTCCCTCAACCTGCTTCGTTAGCCAATAACAACCAAGGGCGATGTCGTGTGATGTTGCGATAACCGGTGAACCACTTCCTGGCTTCAAGATGTTCTTGTTCGCGCTCATCATGTTTGCAGCCTCCCACTGTGCCTCTTCTGAAAGTGGCACGTGTACGGCCATCTGGTCTCCGTCGAAGTCCGCGTTGAAGGCAGGACACACGAGTGGGTGCAGCTGGATTGCATCTCCCTCAATCAAGCGAGGGCGGAATGCCTGGATACCCTGACGGTGAAGCGTAGGGGCACGGTTAAGGAGTACGTGCTTCCCTTTAATCGCCTCTTCAAGAATCTCCCATACCTCAGGAACGCTGTCCTCAATCAAGCGACCTGCTCCACGAATGTTGAAGGCAAGTTCACGCTGAAGAAGTCCGGCGATAACGAATGGACGGAAGAGCTCAAGCGCCATGTGCTTTGGAAGACCACACTCATCTAGTTCAAGATCAGGTCCAACCACGATCACAGAACGACCAGAGTAGTCCACACGCTTTCCAAGAAGGTTCTGTCGGAAGTATCCCTGCTTTCCTTTTAGATAGTCAGCAAGAGACTTCAACGGACGACGCTGTGCAGGAGTCATTGCTCCAGCGCTTGCGCCTGACTTTCGGATTGAGTTGTCGAGCAATGCATCTACCGCTTCCTGGAGGATACGCTTCTCGTTGCGGAGAATAACCTCAGGAGCGTGGATGTCGATAAGTTTCTTCAAACGGTTGTTGCGGTTGATAACACGTCGGTACAGATCGTTAACGTCTGATGTTGCGTGTCGTCCACCCTCAAGAGCAACCATCGGTCGCAGTGCCGGTGGGATAACAGGGATCTTCGTAAGGAACATCCATTCAGGACGAATGTTTGCTCCAATCATTGAAGTAATCAATGAGATACGCTTTGCCAGTTTCTCACGCTCAGCCTGACCAACCGTTGGGTACTTTGTCTCCAGTGTTGTCTTAAGTGCAGGAAGATCAAGCTTTCGGAAAATCTCGTAGATAGCCTCAGCTCCAATCTTTGCCTCAAAGAGAGAACCGTACTTCACAGAGAATCGGTGGTATGCGATTTCATCGAATACACGACCAACCACAATGCTGTCGATTTCAGTCTTAACCAGTGTCATGCGCTCCTTAAGAGCATCACGCGCTTTGTCATCCTGTGCCTCTTTGTACTTAGACTTGTAGTCACTCTCGAGCTCAGAAAGCATTTTACGCTTCACATCATCCTGTACTTTCGTAACGATGTAGCCGGCAAAGTAAATAACTTTCTCTAGATCACCTGATGGCACTCCCAATACCTGCGCCATACGGCTTGGCATTGAACGGAGGAACCAGATGTGTGCGACAGGAGTAACAAGCTCAATGTGTCCCATTCGTTCACGTCGAACGATAGAGCGAGTGATTTCCACTCCACACTTATCACAGACAATTCCTTTGTATCGAATTCCCTTGTACTTTCCGCAGTAACACTCGTAGTCTTTTTCTGGACCAAAGATTTTCTCATCGAACAACCCATGCTTCTCAGAGCGCTGGGTTCGATAGTTGATAGTCTCAGGCTTGGTGATTTCACCACGTGACCACTCAAGGATACGCTCAGGAGACGCAAGCGATAGACGCAGCGCATTCCAATCGTTTCTTGGAGTGTATGGCTTCTTTCCAGTTGGGAAGGTGTTGTTGTTTTTCATACCAGTTATGCAGCTTCGTCCGTAAGCTCAAGCGTCTCAATATCGAGCGCGAGTCCGCGGATTTGGTTGGTAAGTACTGCGAAGGAAGCTGGTGTGCCTGAGTGCGATACCGGCTGTCCCTTCACAATTGCATCGAAGGTCGCGGAGCGTCCCTGGATATCATCAGACTTGATGGTAAGCATTTCGCGAAGTGTATAGGCAGCTCCATAGCCCAAGAGTGCCCACACCTCCATTTCTCCGAAACGCTGTCCTCCGTTCTGTGCCTTTCCTCCAAGCGGCTGCTGGGTGATAAGGGAGTACGGACCGATTGAACGCATGTGGATCTTGTCCTCCACCATGTGATGGAGTTTGAGGATATACATGTATCCAACTGATACGGGCTGTGCGAATGGCTGACCATTACGTCCATCGATAAGCTTCATCTTTCCTGTTCGATCAAATCCTGCAGTCTCAAGCTCATCACGGATTTCGTCAGCAGTCGCTCCTGCAAATGGAGGCACCACTGCCTGATATCCAAGTGTATTTGCCGCAAGACCAAGGTGGATCTCAAGAATCTGTCCAAGGTTCATACGTGATGGAACGCCGAGTGGGGTCAAAATAACATCCACTGGATTTCCCTGCTCATCGTATGGCATGTCCTCTACTGGAAGTACGCGTGAGATAACACCCTTGTTACCGTGGCGTCCTGCGAGCTTGTCTCCAACAGATACGTTTCGAACCTGTGCGACAGTTACGACAATCTTCTTGATGATACCGGTCTCAAGCTGGTCACCGTTCTCACGGCTAAATACTCGAACGCCGATAACACGTCCACGCTTTCCACCTTCCATGCGAAGGGAAGTGTCCTTCACATCTTTTGCCTTGTCTCCGAAGATTGAGCGAAGTAGTCGCTCCTCTGGTGTTAGCTGTGTCTCTCCCTTAGGAGTCACCTTTCCAACAAGAATATCTCCAGTTCGAACTTCAGCTCCGATACGAATCACACCTTCCTCATCGAGGTTCTTAAGGCGTAGCTCACCCACGTTTGGAATATCGTGTGTGGTGATTTCAGCACCAAGCTTCGTATCACGAACAGCGCACTCGAAGTCTTCGATGTGTACGGTAGTGAACTTTGAGTTCTCTACCAATCGCTCTGACACGATGATGGCGTCCTCGTAGTTAGCACCTGCCCATGACATGAAGGCCACGCGTACGTTCTGTCCAAGAGCCATCTGACCTTTGTCTGATGATGATGCATCAGCAAGTACGTCACCCTTCTTAACCTTGTCACCAGTGAATACTGATGGACGCTGGTTGAATGCTGAGTTCTGGTTAGTCTGAGTGAGGCCCTGAAGCTTGTACTCCTTTGACTTCCCGTTTGAACCTTCAACAACGATGCGACGTGAGTCTACATATGTAACCGTTCCGTTCTCTTCCGCTAGGATAAGACGTCCCGTGTTCTGGGCTGCATGGCTTTCAATACCAGTCGCTACAAGTGGAGCCTCTGGCACCAATACTGGTGTTGCCTGCTTCTGCATGTTTGAACCCATGAGCGCGCGGTTTGCGTCGTTATGGTTCACGAATGGAATCATTGCTGTAGCAGCTGAGAACATCTGGTACGTAGATGAGTCCATGAGGGTAATCGCATCACGTGTTACCACTGCAGGCTCACCAAGGTGTCGTACCTCAATAGATTCTGGAAGAATCTTTCCTTTTGCATCAACTGGGGTCGCAGCATGAGCGATGGTGTGCACCTCTTCCTCAAGCGCGTTGAGGTAGATGATTTCAGAAGTCACCACACCGTTCTTCACAATTGCGTACGGTGTTTCAAGTACACCGAACTCATTGGTCCGTGCATGGAGGGCCATACGGAGGATAAGACCAATGTTCTGTCCTTCAGGGGTGTGAATTGGACAGAGACGGCCGTAGTGAGATGGGTGAACGTCACGCACCTCAAAACCGGCACGCTCACGAGTAAGTCCACCGGGACCAAGTGCAGATAAGGTTCGCATGCTTTCAAGCTCAGCCAAGATGTTCTGCTGATCCATGAACTGCGATAGCTGGTTGGCGGTGAAGAACTCGCGGATAGATGCCTGATATGGACGAGGGTTAACAAAAGCCATAGGAAGGCTGGTCTCAGACTCAATCGTCGACATACGGTCCTGGATGTTTCGCTTCATACGAGACATACCAACACGCATACGTGCCTGAAGGAGTTCTCCAACGAAACGAACACGACGGAAGCCGAGGTGGTCGATATCATCAGGACGAGCGTTAGGATCAGTGTTCAATCGTGCGATTTCTCCCACAATGTTCACCAAGTCTTCCTTGGTCAAAACACGCTGATCAAGTGCCTTGCCGGTGATAGGTAGGTTGAAGCGCTGGTTAAGGCGGTATCGTCCTACTTTGTTTAGGTCATAGCGCTCAGGTACGAAGAGGGTATTTACGTACTGCTTAGCGTTGTCTGGTGTTGCGAGGTCTCCATCGCGCATTCGGCGGTGAATCTCAACATATGCATCGTCGGTAGACTGCGCTGTGTCGTGAGCGAGGGTAGCCTGAATAGCCGCAAGTGCAACGTCGTTGCCTTTGAAGTTCTTAAGCAGTTCATCGCGTACACCTGCACCAAATACCGTTAGCAGGTTGGTGACTGGGAACTTTCGCTTTCGGTCAATCTTTACGTAGATAGCGCCATCAGCTTCTGAGTCGATCTCAATCCACACACCGCGTGAAGGGATGATCTTTGCACCAAACCAGTTGCGTCCCTTAAGCTCTTCAGCAATGAAGAACGCTCCGAATGAGCGGGCGAGCTGTGGCACGATTACGCGTTCAACTCCGGACACGATGAATGAACCGTGCGGAGTCATGATAGGGAGGTCAGCAATGAAAATTTCCTGCGTCTTCTCCGTGCCCATTGTTTTGTTTAGAAGCGTAACGCTTGCCTTGATGGGGGCTTCGTAGGTACGCATGTTGTCACGCGCATCCTCCTCAGTACCCTTAGGCTCACCTATCTCGAATCCATCAATACGGAGTTCGAACTTCTTACCTGAATAATCTGGTATTGGCGAGAACTCCTTGAATAGTTCTCCCAATCCATCCTTGAGGAGCCATGCGAATGATTCGCGCTGGTGACCTACAAGATCCGGGAATTCCACGCGAGGTGCCTGGTATCCACCGAAAGTCTTCTGCACAAGGTTGTTGCCGGTACGCATATATATGTGTGGCTATTCCTGTGTCGGAAAATAACGCAAAACGAGCTCGTATACGACGAGCCGCGTCCTCGTTTTCCGAGACGCTGTTAAAAGTTGGTGCCCTTGAATTTTTCACGCCAGAGTGTCCCCCGTCACTCAATCTTTCTGGTTATCCACAGTCTAACTTGACTGGTATATAGAGTCAAGGCGCAATGGTGAATATTGTATGAAAACAAAACAGGCGTCCTCGGAGTTCGAGAAGCGCCTGTATTAAGTTTGGTAGAACATGGGGTTTTAGTTGAACCCCTTTTGGTACTGCGCCCGAGTGAAGAGTGCGAGCAGCAGACCAAAGAAGAAAGCTCCTGCCATCACTATGATGACCAGCAGATAGCCAGACATATCGATGTAGTGACTGTAGCTGGCCCAGTCAGGAAGAAACATCCCGAACAGGGTGAACAGCCCCAAAGCAAGTAGATGCTCACTGTACTTGCCAGTGCGGACGAACCGGTAGCCGGTGCATCCGCCAACCAGCACCATCAAGGTAGTGATGGCAAAGATCCAATACGGTTCCATGTATCAATCCCTCCTGTGTCATGAGAGTCAAGAGCTGCTGGGTGACACGAATCCAGAAGCCTTACAGCAGACCATATTATACACATAAAAGGCCATACTTGTCAATAGCCTTTTGTGTGTCCTATTTCTTCCCCTTCAACCGCCACTCGTCTATCTTTTTGTGATCTCCTTGCTGGAGAACTTTAGGAACACGGAGTTTCTTCCCTTCCCATTCGATTGTTTCAGGACGAGTGTATGTCTCGTGTGAGGCAACGCGACGCTCCTCTACTGACTCATCCTTTCCAAGCACGCCAGGAAGCCTGCGAGACACTGCATCCACTATAGCCATCGCAGGAACTTCAGCTCCAGTGTATACCGCCTTCCCTACTGAATACTTTTTAACCGTACCAAATGTTTTCATGAGCTTTGCGGCGCGCTCATCAATGCCTTCATATCGTCCACAGACAAGAACCACGTCATCAAACTTCGTGAGCTTGTCGGCTTCTGTATTGGTGAACTCAGTGCCACCGGGTGTGAACCACACAAGAACCACCTTCTTATCTTTACGACGAGCCAGGGCTTTCTTAACTGCCTTTACCACCGGCAATGCGGTCATCACCATACCAGGACCTCCACCGTATGGACGATCGTCTACTTTCCCCCACTTGTTGGTTACAAAATCTCTTGGTGATTGGTAGTCTACGGAAATCTTCTTTTCTTTTCGAGCACGCCCCAATATCGATACGTTTAGATACGCATCACAGGCTTCTGGAAAAAGGGTGATGAGGTGAAAGCGGAGCATTAGCTAAGCTCTTCAACTACCTGCTCGAGTGTCTTCTCGTCAGCATGACGCTTCCCGCCTACAGGCTCATTGATCTTCAAGTTCACACGAGCGTTGTGCTTTAGACCAACAGCACGAAGAAGTGGGCGGATTGCTTCAGTTGCAATCTTTCCTCCACGACCAATTACCTTACCCATATCATCAGGGTGCACGGTGAGTGTAAGGAGAACACCAAGCTCGTCTACTGAACGGACAATAACGACATCGTCAGGATGATCGACGATAGCTTTGATGATGTAATCGAGAAATGCGTGGTCTGCTTCCATATAAGTCGTTGCGGGATGGGTAAAACGGGCAAACTGCCCAAAGAGAAAGAGCTTACGCAGCTACCTCTTCGGTAGGAGCGTCTTCTGCTGGTGCAGGTGTCTCTTCAACAACTGCTACAGGCTCGGGTGCAGCTTCTGCTGCTGGAGTTTCCTCAACTACAGCTTCTTCTGCAGGAGCCTCAGCTGCTGGCGCCTCTTCGGCTGGAGCTGCTGCTGGAGCTGCCTCTTCTGGCTTCTTGATAGGAGTCTTCTTTGGAAGAACGTTTAGCTTCTTTCCTTCTAGAACGCCTTTGTTAATAAGGAGGTTCTGTACTGAAGGAGAAAGCTGAGCGCCTTTTGAAATCCAGTCCTTAATGCGGTCTCCCTGAGCTGTAAACGCCTTGGTCTTTGGGTTATAAGTACCAACTAGGTCTACGTACTTCCCGGCCTTAGGGCCAGAAGCTTTCTCAAGAACGGCAATACGAAAAGCCGCGTCGTTTTTGCGGCCAATGCGCTGGAATCGGATCATCAACATATGTTTGGGCAGAATACCAGAATACATATGTACGGTCAATGTAGAGCGCCCCCGGCCGGTATTCGGGCCAGGGGCGTGTCTTACGCTAGCGCTTCGGGCGGACCATCGCAATTACTGCGGCCACTGCCGGTACCAGCAGAGGCGCGATAGGAATGCCGGTGATTGGGGCGATCATGAATCCGACCACCGCACCGCCGACAATTGCAAGTCGTAGGTCGAGCAACAACAGGCCGACAGGCCAAGTCATCGGGTTGTAGAAAATAGCCGAGTCAATCAAAAGCTCTGTCTCTTTCTGGAGGGTATCCTGACTCACTCCGCACTCGTAGACGTCACGTCCATCCACTTTCATCACGAACGCTACCAGCACCGCCCAACAAACAATGATGAAAATGTACAGACCTCCGAACCACAAGAGGACGTCGCCACTCATCCAATGTGCGATCAGAGCAGCGACACAACTAATGATTGTGGCGAGTATCGACATACACATGCCCAATACTGCAACTGCGTCAGCCTGCAGATATGCTTTCGCCTCACTGTAGGAAGTCGGGGTATAACCGTAGGGACAATCCAGTTCCCATTCCATCACAGCATCTCCCTTTGTCTGCGCCCACCATGAGCGCGTTGTACAAACTGTCTAAGACTATAGACCTCTCAGTTCAGCGGTCAAATAAAAAGAACGGCAGACCGGGAAGGTCTGCCGCTAGGTGCATCGACAGGAAACGTAAGCCGACGGTTGAGAATAGCATAAAACCCTTAATCTGCTAGAGTTAGAGCAAATGGAACCAACATATTTTGAAGGCCCTATCACCATCACCAAGCGTGGTACTGGCTTCTTCACTTTCGACCCTGAACAAGACGACCTTATTATTGAACCAAGTGACCTGGGAGGTGCATTCCCTACCGACATCGTAAAAGTGGAGCTAGGAGATGATATTACTGACCCTAAAACCGGAAAGAAGCGTAAGACTGGAAAAGTAGTGGAAGTTATTGAACGTTCCCGACTCACCTTCGTAGGAACACTCTCTGAGAACAAAGAAGAAAACCTCACCATGCTTCTCCCTGATTGGAAGAAGATGTATGTACCTTTTGTAGTTAAAGGCGAATCTCTCCCTATAGGTCAGAAGGTACTCATCCGCTTCAAAGGATGGAACGCACACCAGCCATATCCATGGGGTGAACTTGAAGAAATCATTGGGCCAGCCGGCGATCACGAAACAGAGATGCGTGCGCTCGCACTCAGCCAGGGCTTCCACTCAAATTTCCCGCCATCAGTTAACGCTGAAGCAGTGAAGCTTGAAAGTACAGGTCGCGCCATAATTGAAGAAGAAACGGCAACCGCAGTTCTCTGGGGCGAAGAGCACGAGGGATTTTGCACGCCGTGACTTTAGAGGCATTCCAACCTTCACTATCGACCCATTCGACGCTAAGGACTTCGATGACGCCCTATCCGTACGAACACTTCCTGATGGAAACATTGAAGTGGGGGTACACATTGCTGACGTATCGTTTTTCGTACGTCCCGGCTCCCCTATCGACCGCGAAGCGGTGCACCGCGCTACTTCGGTGTATCTAGTCGATCGAACCATCCCAATGCTTCCAGAAGTACTCTCAAACAACTTCTGTTCACTTAATCCAAACGAAGACCGTCTTGCGATGTCTGCAGTGTTTGTAATGGACAAACAGGCTGGCATCATTGACCGTTGGTTTGGAGAAACGGTCATTCACTCTGATCGTCGCTTTGCGTATGAGGAAGCACAGGAAGTACTTGATACCCAGTCAGGTGACATGCTTGAGGAGCTCAATACCCTTCAGTCACTTTCACGTATCATTCGCGATCGTCGCGTAAAGAACGGAGCAATCGCCTTTGACACCCCCGAGGTGAAGATAAAGCTTGATGAGACGGGAAAGCCAATCGACATCATCCTGAAGCAGCGTATTGAAACAATGCTCTTGATTGAGGACTTCATGCTTCAGGCAAACGAGGCTGTTGCTGAATTCTTAGCTGAAAAAGTAAAACAGCAGCACATCAAATCAGGTTCAATATATCGCGTGCACGATGTACCAAATGCCGAGAAGATTGAAGACCTCTCCCAGTTCTTGAAGGTTATGGGATATTCGCTTGAGACCCATAACGGAAAAGTGAAGGGCGCTGATATCAATGAGCTTCTGAAGCAGGTTGAAGGAAAACCTGAAGAGTACTTGATCAAAGTCGCAACCCTTCGCTCAATGTCGAAAGCCATCTACAGCACTAAAAACGCTGGACACTATGGACTTGCCTTTGAGTTCTATACACACTTCACTTCCCCTATTCGCCGCTACCCTGACTTGATGATTCACCGGCTTGTGAAGCACGTATCAGGAGGCATGCAGATGCAGCCCGAAGACCTTGAACAGTTTGAAGCACTTGCAGCGCACTCATCAGAGCGTGAAGTATCAGCCACTGAAGCTGAGCGCGATTCAATCAAGATGAAGCAGGTTGAGTTCCTCGCAGAGCACATTGGTGAGGAGTTCGATGCTGTTATCTCAGGCGTCTCTGATCGCGGTATCTATGTTGAACTCAACAAGACTCGTGCTGAGGGTATGATTAAAATACGAGACCTTGGTAATGACTTCTATGTATACGACCAGAAGCGATATCGTATCGCAGGTGAGAAGACAAAGACCGAGTACCGTCTTGGTGACCCAATCAAGGTAAAACTTATCGCTGCCCGTGTGATGGACAAGGAGTTGGATTTTGGCCTTGCTGATTCATCCCCCAAAGAAGCAGGGGCGGAATAACACGGTGAACTTCTAAACAAAAAACCACCCATTCGGGTGGTTTTTTGCTATACGTACCGACAACTATGCTTCGAGTATTCGAGATA
>JAHJIK010000074.1 GCA_018823385.1 Patescibacteria group bacterium
CAAATCTCGTTCTGCCTGTATAAGGGTCTGTAGCTGTTCGAGCTCCTGCTGAGCTTCATTGAAGAGGATAAATGCACCAGCTTCATCTCCATCGGTGTTCTTTAGACGAGCCTCGGTAACCATGGCATCTACGTCATGAAGCTTTCCTTCAACATAATCGCGGTCATCTTGATCAAGGGTATCGAGGGATGAAGAAATCGATTGGGTTAGTTCGTCGAGTGATGTCTGTGTCTCAGATTCCTGGCCAGCTACATCTTCAATTGTTGTGGGTGTCGCTACGTCACTAAGTGTTTCTGTAATGTCGTCTTCTGTGAGCGCGCTGCTTGCAATTCCCTTTTCAATAGCCGCAGTAACGGCAACGAAGTCCTCTGGTGAATCTACATGTGCATCCTGCACTTTCTCAAGTACAGCGCTGTGCGCTATCAAGGTTGATTGAAGATCTGCATTTGTCTGAAGTGCTTCTTCTGAGTCACCTCCCTCTTGTAGGAGGTCGATGTCATCTGATGCTTCCTGGATGTGTTTCTCAAGAAGAGCAACAATGGTAGCTGTTGTTTCAGGAGAAACGTCGTCTTGGTTTGTTAGCTGGGCAAACTCTTTAAGGCGCTTTTCAACAAGCGCTACTTTTAGGTCTGCTCGGTCTTGGGTATCAAAGGTAAGAGCGACACTAACAGGTTCATTAATCTGTGTCTTTACCGCATATAGTGGCGTGCCAGGAAGTGCCTTCTCTGCTGCAAACGCAACACCGGTTCCACTTACACCAAGCAGCAGAACAACGGCAAGTGCGTATCGGAATATAGGAACGAAACGAGTATAGGGTGAAACTGCTGGTCTCCCAGTTGAAGGATGGAACTCCATGAACTCCTGCAGTGCAGCACGTCCAAGAGCCTTCTCAGATGTGCTGAGTGTCAGGTTCTTTTTAATGTCGTATAGGTTTGTTTCTAGGTTGTTCATGGTGTTTGTTCGTATCTGTCCCGTAACACTGCAAGGGCCCGCTTGATGCGCACTGAAACGGTATTGGGCGGCAAGCCGAGCATGGTTGCAATGTCCTTCACGGCCATACCTTCTATAAAACGTAGAGTAAGCACTTCTCGGTCGGCAAGAGGTAATTCTGCAAGTCGCTCGAGAATCAGTGCTCCTTCAGCATCTGCTTCAGGACTACGGTCGCTAGATTCAGGATCATATCCTGTCTGCTCATTCATTTCATCAAGTGAAAGCGATTTGCTCTTAACCACCTCATTTACACATACGTTATGTGCGGTGCGGTATAGGAACGCTTTAAGGTTCTCAATCTCCTTCCCTTGCCGCAGATAGCTCCACGCATTGGTAAAGGTCTCCTGCATAAGCTCTTGGGCTCGCTCGCGGTCATAGGTACGGAAGTAGCAGTAACGGAAGATAGCTTCCGCATATTCGTCGTATGCGGTAATAAACGCCGCTTCGTCAATGCTCTTCCTCATATATAGACAGCCGAAAACTGGAATTGTGACATGTCACATTTTGGCGTGTGACCTGTCTTATTCATATCCCCGCTCCAGCAACCTACAGGATGGGACGTGAATTAACAATTACCAACGTATCAACAGATACAGTTTACCAAACAATATGAAAACAATTACTAAACGTTCACATGCCTCAAAAGCGGCAGTTGTAGCACTTGCTGGTATGCTCCTCTTCTCAGGAACTGGAGCAGCACGAGCAGCTGATACTTCAGCTTCTATTGAGTCTCAGATTCAAGCATTACTCGCACAGCTAAACGCACTCAAGGGTACAGGTGTATCGACTACATTTACTCGCGACCTTACGATCGGCTCACAAGGTGCTGATGTCACTGCACTACAGAACTTCCTCGCATCAAAAGGATTTTCAGTAGCAGCAGGCGCAACTGGATACTTTGGAGCACAGACTAAGGCTGCCCTTGTGTCATACCAGGCTGCTAACGGCATTGCTCCTGCAGCTGGATACTTTGGTCCTGCAACGCGGGCAAAAGTTAACGCTTCAGGTTCAGTGGTAACACCAACCCCTACGCCAACTCCTACACCTGACACCACAGGCACTCTTAAGGGCGGAGAGGCGGACTTGAAAAAGTACGACTTTCGTCGAGAGAACACTGATGGCGCTGAGGGAGAAAACGGTGTTGAAGTAGCGACCGCTAAGTTTGATGTAGAGGGTGGTGATATTCGCGTTGAGCGTCTTGAGCTAACTGCTGCTGCAACTAACGGTTCACTTACAAAGCAACCTTGGAAGTACTTCGATCGCCTTATTATTCTTGCCGATGGAAAGCAGATTGGATCAAAGGACGTAAGCAACCGAAAGAATTGGGATGAAGTAAGTGATGGTGTGTACCGAATCAATGTAACTGGCCTTAAGCAGATAGTACGTGAGAATAAGACTGCAGAGCTCACATTCGCATTCGATATCTCTGACAATATTGATACAGCAAACCTCAACCAGCAGTTTACCTTCTCTGTATCAGACAACGGTATTCGTGCAGTAGATGCAGCTGGAATTCAGCAGTACACCGGAAACACCTCTGATGCAGTAACCTTCGGGTTCAAAGCAGAGGAGAACGGCAAACTACTGGTTCGTTCAAGCCAAGATGATCCTGAAGCAGGTATTCTTGTAGCTGACGATGCTAAGGAGTCTGAGGCGTACAGCGTATTTGCTTTTGATCTTAAGAATAGTCAGAACGCAGATGCTGTTATCAATGAGATAACCATTAACGTAGCAGATCTCAACAGTGGTGTAACAGCACCAGATGTAATTCGACGCGCAACACTTAAGGTTGGAAAAACGACGTTTGTCGGTGATATAAGTGCTTCTTCTATCACGTTCTCTGACATGAGTCTTACTCTTGATGGAGAGGATGAAATCACCCCTACGCTGTTCGTAACTCTTGCACGCAACGCAACAGCAACACCAATCTCCTTCTCTGTAACGGGAAGCGACATTGAGGCTGAAGGTGCTACGTCTGGAGATGACTCAATCGTGACAGGTACTCAGACTAGTGAGACTCATCAGATTGCATATGCAGGAGTAGTTACTGAGCCAGTAAGCACTAGTGTTAAGGTAAGTGACCCTAACGATGCTTCCACAACAACAGCAACATACACTGTTAAGTTTAAGGTAACGGCACTTGATGAGGATGCATATGTCTCTATGACTGCAGGTACCTCAAGCCCTACTGGTGTACAGTTCGCTATTGAAGGAAACACATTCGAAGGTTCAACATCTACACTCCTAACGAGCACGGCCCGAAAGAGTGGCGACTTCTACCTCGTTCGTGAGGGTAAGACAGAGACATTCACTCTTACCGTGGTTCTCGATCCTACAACCGCTGGTACATTCTATGTCACAGCAAATGGAGTACGCTTCAATTCAGAGGCAAGCTTCACAGACAGCACACTGTTTGAACTTCCTAAGAAGGGATACCAGACTGACGCTGCATACATCGCTAACTAACGAAGGCTAATGTATAGAAAAACACCCCGCATGTGCAGGGTGTTTTTCGTTATGCGCCTAGGTCCAATACCTCGTCGATGCGTATCTGCTCGAGGAACTCAGGTACGTGACTTACCAAAATCATGGCGCCTTCGTACTGATCGAGAGCCTTTGCAATAACGGGCAGGTGTCTGAAGTTAATGTGGTTGGTTGGCTCGTCGAGAATAAGGAGTCCAGGAGACTGCAGCACCAGACTTGCGAATGCTACGAGTCCCTTCTGTCCTTCAGAAAGCATGCCAATCTTCTTCTTCATAAGCTGGCCGGAAAGAAGGAAGCCGGCGGCGGTTGCACGCATTGTCTGCTCATCCTGTTTTGGCGTCACTCGAATGAGTGAATCAAATACGGTGTCCTCAAAGTTTAGGGTTGAGAAGTCCTGTCGATAGTAGCCAACGCGTACATCAGGAGCGATGACTGCGCCGGGTGCATTTCCCTTTGCAAGCGCTTCAAGGAGTGTACTCTTTCCAATACCGTTAGGACCCTTGAGAAGCAGGTGCTGTTTCTTCTTGAGCGAAATATCAACCTTCTTCTCTTTTGGCTGGTATGTCTTCGTATTAATAGTTGTCAGGCTGGTGATACCGACAATCTCGCCGATGAGTTCGGGCTGTGCTGGAATAGTGAAGTTACGAATGGTCTTGTCTTCACGACGTACATCCACTTTATCTTCCTCCATCTCTTCGATGGCGGTACGCATCTTCTTAGCTACCACACGCATCTTTCCACCCTTCTGTGCAAAGAAGTTGGCTTTGTCTTTGTTTGCCTGAATCTCTTTAGCAAGCTGAGCGTTCTTTCGGTTCTCACGCTCAATACGCAACTGAATCTCCTTCAGGAGGTCGTAGTAGTTACCGACATACTGTTCAATCTTTCGGGTATGAATATCGAGATACAGCACACCTTGGGTGAATGAGTTAAGGAACTCGGCATCGTGGGAAATAACCATACAGGTTTTCTCATATGACTTGAGGAAGTCAGTAAGGTGTTCGATACCTGCCTTATCAAGGTTGTTCGTCGGCTCATCGAGCAGAAGGATGTCGGGGTTCTGAATAAGAGCAGAGGCAAGCAATAGACGTGCCTGCTGACCGCCTGAGAAGCTGCTCACGATACGATCGAACGGTGCGACGAGGTTAACTACTTCGAGCACTTTCTCAATCTTAGGATCGATGTCATACACCTTCTCGGTGAAGCGGCTCTCAAAGAATGCACGAACGGTGAGCTCACGCTCCTTTGGTGAGATAACCTGCTTTGCAGTTGCGATAGTGACGCCACGAGGGATTTGGATGTTTCCATCGTCAGGGGTGTATTCGCCTTCAATGAGTTTGAAGATGGTACTTTTCCCTGCTCCGTTTTGACCCATAACGGTCACTTTCATACCTTTGCGTATAGTGAACGCCACCTCCTCTAAAATAGGGTGGTTATGTCCGTATCCAAATGATACGTCTTCAAACCGGAGAACCGCTTCTCGCGGTCCTTGTGCGTTCTCCTGTGCCATTACTCCTACCCTACCGCATTTTGTTGCATTTGATAAGGTTTGTGACGTAATACGTGTGTTAATACCCTAGAACAAAGGTAGTGCCTCGAATTGGGAATGCTCCACTCACTTGCCCGTTACTGTCGATACCGGTGACATCAAGCATTAAGTTTGTACCTATATATGGTGCGATGTTAGACGCCATAATCGCTTTAATGGTGAAGAGCTTCATACCGCCTGCTGGAATGGTTGCGGTCGATGGCGCATATGCGAGCCCATTTTTAAATTGATTGCCTGTTTGTGTAGTTGCTGCGATAGAGCCTCCTGTTCCATCAACAGAGCTAAAGCCAACAATGGTATTGGTTGAGGCAGTACCGTTTTGTCGTAGCCAGAAACCACTGATGCTTGCTGGTTCTTTACCAGTGTTTCTAACTTGCAGGTATGACACGGGGAGAACACTGTTTGCTCGAGCGGTACCTCCCATAAGAAGAGGAATACCATTTACATAGAGTGAGGTGCTCTTTTGCTCGCCAATGTGTAGGTTGTCCTTCCGAAGTAAATTGAGTTCAGCTTTACTTGGTCCAAAGAGTCGAACGGTGTAATTACCGTCAGCGAGTTTCTTCGTAATAGTGGTGGACCACTCTCCGTTACGTACTCGAATGGTTCTGCTCTTAAAAAGTACGCGTGAACTTCCCTCTTTGTATACGAGTACTTGGAGAGACCGTACGTTATCAGCTGTTCCTGAGATGGTAGGCGTCTCGTCTTCACTTGAGAGTGTTGATGAGGTAATTGCGGCTTCAACAACTGAAACATCTACAGAACAGGTGGCTGTGCGACTTCCTTTACGTAC
Organism: Patescibacteria group bacterium; assembly: GCA_018823385.1. GTDB lineage: Bacteria > Patescibacteriota > Minisyncoccia > Phycocordibacterales > Phycocordibacteraceae > C7867-001. Next base: position 5,811 of record JAHJIK010000074.1, read on the forward strand.
CTCAAGTTCGTACTCAGTATCATCGTTAGGTGTAAAGGTACGGACACCATCTACTTTCTCGTTAGCGCCATTAAGTTCAACAGAATCAGCGGAACCTCCGTCCCATGAGATAGTAACGGCTTCGCCTTTGATAAGCAGCACGTCTTCTGATTTTCGCACGGTAATAGTATCTTCTGGTGTTGAAACAATGAGTGAACAGCTTGGGCGTGAACTTGCTGCATCTGCGCTATGAGGAACGAGTAGAATAAGGAGCGCTGCAAGCGTGAGAGAGAGGTACTTGTGTGTCATATAAAAAGCATACACGTCTTCATCTAAGGAAGCGATGAAGATGAGACCTTCATACAGAAAAAGACGACGCCATAGACGTCGTCTTTTTCTAACGAGAAGCGGTATTAGATACCGTTTACGTCATCTCCAACAATTGACTTGTCAGAACCAAGTAGCATTACACCACTGTGGATGTGTAGGTTTGGTGCAGTCATAAGTGCAGCGTTTGCATTTACGGCTGATACCAAGCTTACTTCTCCGTTTGTATTAACGTATGCGTAATCTGCTGCCATTGTAGCTGCAGGTGCACCTACGAGTGCTGCTAGTGCGAATGCTCCGATCATTATTTTGTTCATATTCAATAGGTAGTTTAGGCGTGAGTAATCGATAGATGAATCCCAGTCCGCACTGGCGAGGAAGGGTTCTATTGATACTTATACCGCACCTACCATGAAGGTCTCATGAACTATGAGGCGTCCTCAATGTGTCGGGTGAAGTGCTTCTTGATGGTCTCGTCGAGTGCTTTGCTGAAATCAATAGCATGTTTTGGGGAAAGAACGATTTCAGAGATAAGCTGACCCTTCGCAGTGTTTGGTCTGATGTATGCAAACTGGATAACAACTGAGTCATCTGACACGGTTACCTGTGTTGCGTTACAGAAACTTGGCTTGGTATCTGCTGGTAGAGAGATTTCGATGTTTTGTTCAGCCATACTAGTTGTCTTTCTTAACTAAGTCCCTCGCCTGGTCTCGTATATCTACAAACCAGTCTGAGATATGATCCCAGCCTTCTTGTACTAGTTCAGAAAGGAATGAGAAGTTGTCTTGGGTTGTTGGGTCCTGGATGAGTCCTTTGAGGGATACGCCAAAAAATGAGAGTGCCAGCACACCAACTACTATCCATATTACGAGTCGTATCATATTCCTTAGTATATCGTATATATGCGTATCTCGTCCTCCCTAATCCCCTATTGGTAGTATACCCGTTGCCGAATTGTGAGATTCCGCTAGAATGCACATATTCCGCGGTAGCTCAGTGGTAGAGCAGCTCGCTGTTAACGAGTCGGTCGTAGGTTCGAATCCTACCCGCGGAGCAACGAAAAGAGCCTTGTGTATCAAGGCTCTTTTGCGTTAGTCCAGGCAGGACTCGAACTTCTTACTGACCGTACCAGCTTTTCTCCCAACCCTGCATTTCTGCTATTTCAGCTTTTTGAGCAGTGATAATGTTTTGCGCCAAGTCTTTAATTTCTTGATGCTTCGCGTTCTTCAGCGCACTCTCTGCCATCAGAACGGCTCCTTGATGATGGACGACCATTTCAGAGAGAAATGCTTTGTCGAAATCATCGCCAGATTTCCCATTCAGCCCAGACATCATATCGTCCATAGCCCCGCCCATATTCATTGCTTGATTGTGCATCATCGCGCCATTCGCCATCATATGTTCATTAGCTTCAGGTGTTTTGTTTGATGCAAAGGCGTACCCTCCTCCAAGACCAATAATGAGAGCGAGGAGCGAGATTGTAATTGTTGATGTGGTGATTTTTTCCATAGGGATTTAGATAAGGTGAATAGACATTGAATTTGAAACCTATGGAATCCTTGGATTAAGTAATCCTTGGGAAAACAACTCTTGGAAAAGAGTCGGGCGGTCTGGAGGGTGGAAGTCCTTATAAAAATATCTACGTACCCTATTTGTGGAAGTAAGAAAAGAGAATCGAAGAGTACGAGCTATATAGGCAAAAGTCGCCAAAAGGAAGATCGTAGCTACAACCCCTGCGAAAGCCACTTGCCAATGATCAATGTGATCTAAAACAGTAGCGCAAAGGGACATCTCAGCACCCGTTAACGGGCAGTGGTGGTTGTGGTGAGCTAGATTTGGAAGTGATAACGGTAGTCCAAAAAGTGCCACCGACACGAATGACAGGAGAAGAAAGCGAGCTAAGGTACGCATTGCCATACTTCTATTATTTAGTAGTCCTGAAGTAAGTCAATCTATGCACTTACCAGTTGCTTGAGTTCCGATATACTTGTGATATGGATTTTCTTATCATAGGACTTGTAGCCTTCGGCGCATCCGCTCTCACCTTCTTTTCGGGCTTTGGGCTTGGAACCTTGCTCTTACCTGCTTTCGCTCTTTTCTTCACTACCCCCATAGCCCTAATGGCTACGGGTATTGTTCATTTACTCAATAACCTTTTTAAAGGAACACTTGTTTGGAAACTTGTTGATTGGCCTACCGTTCTTCGGTTTGGCCTTCCTGCTATCCCCTCAGCGATTCTAGGTGCGTTCCTACTAACCTACTTGGATGCACGCATTGCTAGTATCGTCATCGGAATAATCCTTATTCTCTTTGCAATTCTTGAGTTTCAATCGTGGTTTCAACGCCTAACCTTTCCAAGGAAATATGTTTCGTTTGGAGGAATCCTCACAGGCTTTATGGGTGGCCTCTCAGGGCAACAAGGGGCAATCCGTTCGATGTTCCTACTGAAGTCTGACTTTGATGCGAAACACTATATTGCAACAGGGGTTTTTATAGCCGTACTGATCGATCTTGCACGTCTACCAACCTATGTACTTGGGCTTCGTGGTGCTTCAGCTGAAGTTAGTCAGCACGAACTATTACTCATTGGATTCGGGACACTCTGCGCATTCACAGGAGCGTGGCTTGGAGCAAGATATGCTAAGAAAACTACGATTGGTCTTGTCCGCTATGTTGTTGCAGGACTAATGCTCGTAATCGGCACTCTCCTTGTATTTGGGATCATTGGAACTTAACAAATCTTAAGCGTAGGTTATCTGCCTTAGCTCATCCAAACTAATGCACGCGTATGGGTTTTCCTTTGCCCAATCAATAGTTCTAAAATCGTCCGCTAGGGCGAGCTCGAGATTCCTCGTATATTTGCTTACTAAAATTTCGTACCCCGGACAGGGTTTCGAACTGTTATACTTTTCTTCAATGTATAACCACGCGCCTGAAGGATATATCTGCCCTATTTGTCTTGCAGTTCAGGGGATTGAAAGTGAGCAGACTATGGCAAAGCAATCAGATATCGTATATCGGGATGCACTCACGTTGGTCTACGTAAACTCTAAGTTTGTCGGGAACAATCCAGGCCACGTGATAGTGGTGCCAACTGCTCACTTTGAGAATCTATACGACCTTCCTGTCGAATACGCACATGCAATTGTCGAAACATCCCAGAAGTTGGCTCAGGCTCTGAAAGCTGTTCGCAAATGCGACGGTGTCTGGATAGAACAGAATAACGAGCCAGCGTCAGGTCAACACGCCTTCCATTACCACATGCACATTATTCCCCGCTTTGAAGATGATGATCTTAGAAACGAACTGGCTAAAGGCAATACACGTGTTACAGAAGCCTCGGAGCGACTTCCCTATGCCGAAGCCCTAAGAGCGTATCTAGGAACTTAGTATGGTAAAGGCAATCTTGTTTGACGCGGATGGTGTGGTGATTAAGGCCAGAGAACGCTTTTTCAGCGAAAGGTTTGCTGAGACGCAAAATATCTCTGCTGAAGTGGTGCTTCCCTTCTTTAAGAATGATATGCGTGGGGCCTTTACAGGCAAGGTGAATCTAAAGGACGCAGTAGAAAAGTATCTGGCCGTATGGAACTGGAACGGCACTGCTGAGGAGTTTCTCATGTATTGGTTCAGTCAAGAAAGTCCTCGCGATGAAGAGGTGCTTGCCTACATAGATTCCCTGCGCTCATCTGGCATCAAATGCTATCTCGCTACAGATCGAGAGCAGTACTGGGCAGACTATCTAGTTGAAGATGTAGATCTTAAATCTCACATGGATGGCTTTATGTTCTCGTACGATATTGGGTACGAGAAGCATGAGTCAAAATATTTTGAAGAAGTGCTTCGAAGACTAGACTGTACTCCCAATGAAGTCATGTACTGGGATGACGATCAAAAGAATGTAGATGTGGCCAAGGGTCTAGGAATTGATGCAAGATTCTACACAAGGCTTGAGGAGCTTAAGCACTCAATTCCTTTAACGTAGCAAGCGTCAGATTTGATCCTGAGTATTCCTTAACCCAATCAATCGTTCTAAAGTCGTCCGCCAGAGCGAGCATTCAATTTTGGGTTGTATTTGTTGAGATATTTTGGTGACATTAGTTGGCAGTTCGAACCTAAGTGTTTCCAAGATATTGAACCATAACGTACTAATTGACAGTCTACTATAGGTATGTTATAAATATTATACCGTTGTAAACGGAGGCTCGTCACCAGAGCCACAAGGAATAATTCCAAGCGTGAACTAGTCCGTGAGACTTTGGGATAGACCCAAATGCAAGATACCCAGAAGGCTGCTGCCCTCGAGCACCGAGTGATCTTTGAGGGATTGGAACAGGTCAACGGAACTGAGGAATCAGTCGTCGAGATGATGTCCAGAATCTGTGATTATCTCTATGGTTCATATTTCTTGGCTATCAACCCGCTGCCACAGTTGCGAAAGGCGCTGCCAGCATATATTTGGAACTTCGTGAGGCCGAAAAGCCTGCGCGATGCGCGAGAAATTGTTTCCAAAGCTGATTTCATCTGGAGAACCGATTCGTTTAATAGTCGGTGGCTAGATGCAAACTCAACTGAAGAAGACTTCGAAGCGTTTTTCCCGGTTGAGTTCGCCACAGCAACTCTTCTGAATCCGCGCGAGCCCCTTCGGTACTTTTTCGCCGGGAAGAAGCGCGCGACGGAAGAAACCACCAGTGATCTGCGCTTCGTTGTGGCCTGCGGTGGGGATCCTGTCTACTTCGAAATACTGAACCAGTAGCAAGTCCGCTCGGACGAGCCCGGAGGAGTAACTTCCCCGCCGCTCCTCCGGGCGGCTTCTTTTTACATACACGTTCGAACATCCTCCAGCATGTGGAGCATTCAATTTTGGGTTGTATTTGTGAGATATATGAGCGAGATAAGTTGGCGGTTCGAACCTGTATCAGTAATCACTCAAATTGAACTACTTGTTCTCATATTCTGCTCTCTTTAAAGTACTCATGTAAAAGCCACGCCGGTGGCAGTGTGGCTTTTTCTCTCTTAGAATTGGTTGTGCTATAAAATAGGTTCACAGCTCTTTAGGAAAAGTACGGCTATGACGAATGCCGAAATCATTGAAAGAGTCAAAGCGTGGCAAGATAACCCGCGCGGACACCCAATGTCATGCGATATTGATTCTGAACATAAACCACTGGTGCCAGCGGAAGACGAAGGGTCAGTGGTTCTTGTTTGTCCTGACTGTGGATATATACAAAACTTTGTTCCCTCGGCAGTCCTTGGACTTCTTCCAGATGCCGACTGACGCCCAGAAGCATACGGAGCCCTGCGATAGTATCAAGGGGCTCCATCTTTATTCGACTACGCCAGAAGAACGTTCATTAGTAAGAGATAAAAGAAACTCCCGCACGGTCAGACCGGCGGGAGTGTTCACACACAAAGATACAACAAAGTAGCAGCTCATTACGGAGAGGATCGAAGCGATGAGTCTTGCATGACCTCCCGGATCTTCCATTTCTGGACTGCTGCGCGCTTTGCATCCCTCTGTGCCGCGTACGTGCCGCGGAGATAGGCCATGTCCCAGTCGGAGAGCCTCTGTGCGCTGAGAGGATCCTCCTCGTAGTCGAAGAGATTCAACACCGTGGGAACATTTGGACGTGCGGCCGGGTTGATATCAACCAGGCTCCTGAGAGCGAGGTAGTCGGCCAACGCCTCGAACTTCACAATCCGAGTTTGCTTTACGTTTATGACCACAACGGCGTGGTCAAAGTCAGCACGGACTGAGCTCCCAATGAGACCTCGTCCCTCGATCGCAGTGCCCGCCCGATACCGTTTGCCGGCTCGAGTAACTCGAGCCGTCACGAACCAGCTGGTCACTGGAGCTTGCGACGTTTTGAATTTCTTGATCGCAAGCTTCGTCGGGCGTAGCGTCCACTCATCTCTCTTGTACTTCGAAGCGTTCGTCTTCATATAGTTTTCTGCGAACTGTTCGAAGTCGTCGGTGGCGATGATGTAGATGTTGGGTTCGCAACCCCACTGGCCGGTTCTGAGGTTGACTTCGCTTGCGAGAGCGATGACACGTTTGCGGATATAGTCGTCCCTCCGCATGCCAAAACCGGTGACAAAGACGCAGATCTCCTTGTCCCATCTTCCGATCTGGCCGGTCGGAGTTTCTACCGTGGTATCCTCCACGTATGTTTCAATCTTCTCCCTGGTGGTCCGATTAACCCCGGTGACGACCAATTCGTCAACGGTATTTGATTCGGGCTGAGCCAAAGCGGGCGCAGCCAGCAGAGACATCGCAGCAGCTAGGCTTGCGACGATATGAGCGAGTCGGTTCATCATGGCTCTCCTGTGCTAGCCGATTGAAGGATGACAAGAGCACTTGACAATGTACTCTCCTGTTGCCACGATGACGTTACAACCTTCGCTGCCATACACCTCGGCGCCGAGCATCACTTCCTCGGAGCGAGGATTGGCCGAGACCTG
>JAHJIK010000075.1 GCA_018823385.1 Patescibacteria group bacterium
GGCTGCAAAGGCCGCTAAAGATTCAGTACTTCGAAAGGGCGCACTTGAAGGAATGACGCTTCCTGGAAAGCTTGCAGACTGTCAGTCTAAGAGCGCTGAAGAGTCAGAGATCTTTATTGTAGAGGGAGATTCAGCGGGAGGTTCAAGTAAGATGGGACGTGACCGCCGTACGCAGGCAATTCTTCCGCTTCGAGGAAAGATTCTTAACATTGAGCGCGCGCGTCTTGATAAGATGCTGGCGTCAGAGCAGATCAAGAATATCGTGATTGCGCTCGGTACCGCTATTGGAGACGTGTTTGACCTTTCAAAGCTTCGCTACCACAAGATCATCATCGCAACCGACGCCGACGTTGACGGTGCCCACATTCGAACCCTTCTTCTTACTCTCTTCTATCGATACTTCCGTCCTATCGTTGATGGTGGATTTATATATATCGCTCAACCACCGCTCTACAAAATCAAGCGCGGAAAGGAAACCTTCTATGCATACTCTGATGAAGAGAAGTTCAAGATCATTGGTAACGATGCTGATATGACGGTTGAGGACGAAGGGGAAGAGAACCCTGAAGAGGAAGTAGAGGAGGAGGTAACAAATACAAAGAAAGCTCCAAAGGTGTCCATCCAGCGATACAAAGGTCTAGGAGAGATGAATGCATCAGAGCTGTGGGAGACAACCATGGATCCTTCTAACCGCGTCCTCAAGCGCGTAACAGTTGAAGATGCATCTGAAGCAGACCGCATCTTCGATATCCTCATGGGAACCGATGTGGCAAGTCGAAAGTCGTTTATCCAAAGTAACGCAAAGATGGCGAACTTGGATGTGTAAGGAATAAAGAAAAAGCCCCGGACACAAGTCCGGGGCTTTTTCTTTAATGAAAGGGTTATCCCTCAATATCAATCTTCTTTACAACTTCGTTATTGTTCTCGTTAGACTCGTTAACGTCTTTACCTGAGTCAACCATAATGGTGATCTCTCGGTTGTTGCCGTCCTTTGTCTTATCGAATCCAAGAACGAATTCAATCTTGTCACCAGGGTTTAGAGACTTCTGGGTTGGAGAGGTGAAGGTATATGACGGAGAGGTTGGAAGCTCTGCCTTGAATTTCCATGAACCAGTCACATTTGTACCTGTGTTCGTTACGACAAACTTGATCGCACCACGCTTTCCATCTGGAACCTCGCTTGCAACACGGTATGTGCTGGTATCAGCTGAGTTTAGGTATCCAACAGAGAGTACTGAAACCGTTAGGTCAGCCTTTCCGTATGGAGTCTGAGGTACTGCAACTGTTCCACCTACTGGGTACGTAGTTGAGGTGCTTGGTCCTGCAGTTGGTGTAACTGGCTTTGCTGGAGTTACAGGAGTAGTGGTAGCAGCCGGTGTTGATGTTGCTACGGGAGCATTCTCAAATGGGATGCTTTCACCTGGCACTACTACAAGGTCTGCTTCATTCTCTGAAGGAGTGAATACAGATCCAAGATATACGGCAGCTGAACCAACGCGTGAAATAGCGGTAGGTACAAAGCGTGCAGCATAAATAGCAAGCAGAATTCCAATAAAGACGAGGGCAATGAACCCTACAATCGCAAGTGTGTTGACAGCTACTGTGCGAGCTGGGCGGTGGGTAATCGTTGTCGTTGTTTCCATATACCTAGTATGTACCATATCCTTTCTGGCTTGTCAAATATCTGCATAAGGGCACATATACTGCAGAAGTATAGGTCTCTATTGACAAATCTAGTAAATTAGTGTAAATATTAGCTAGACGTATGACGATGTCACAGAAAACAGCAGGCTTTATACGAGCCGTCCAGAAAGCATATTCCAAGAAGTTCAGCTTCTTGGCGGCCTTTCTTGTTGTCTTCTTTGTAACCTTTTCAGTGCTCGTACGACTAGATGTTGTACCGGAGGTGCAGGTTGTAGCTGAGACCCCTATGGTTTCACTTGCTGCTTCACCTTTGGTTGCAACTGGTACGGTAGCAAAGGGAAATGGTGAGCTTCCGGTACGTGTTGAGATTCCAAGTATTGGAGTTAAGGCTACGGTTGCAAACCCATCGTCTACTGACATTGCGGTACTTGATACAGAGCTACTTAAGGGTGCGGTACGCTATCCAACCTCAGCAAAGCTGGGTGAGGAAGGCAACGTGATCCTTATGGGGCACTCAAGCTATCTCCCTGTCGTACACAACCAGGCCTTCAAAGCCTTCAATGAGATTCAAAAACTCAAGGTAGGTGAGGAGATTATGGTGTACGCAGAAGGAACTACCTATGTATACGCGGTAGAGAAGGTGGTTGAAGCAGATGCGAAGTCTGCTGCCATCCCTCTTACTGCTACTGGAAGCAAGCTTACCCTCGCAACTTGTGATTCATTTGGGGATTCTTCTGGACGATTTATCGTTACCGCAACACTTGTTGAGAGCTACCCGTCTGAGAGTTAACTCTTAGGTGGATAGCTCCTCGCAAATCGAGCAGGAGTTGTTCTTCTTTCACAATGCCGTTCCCATTTGGGGGCGGCGCAATAGGGAAGGTTAAAAAGATGAAAAAGTTGATCATCGCCCTCGCGCTGCTCTTCGCATCCCTCGGGATCGCGGGGACGGCAAATGCGACGGCGCGCTGGCAGAATTTTGGCGCGGACAAAGCGTATGCTTCTCGCGAAGCTGCGCTTGCTGACGCCAACGCGGTGATGAAGCGTGCTGGCTGGCCTGAAGAGGTTCGTCGGCTCATGCTGCAGAAAATGCAACAGCGCGGCACCACCGTACGCCTGACGAACGGCATGCATCTGGACTTCATGCGCTCCGGATCCTCGGATTTGTGGGTGAACGTCCTGGTCGACTTCAAAAAGCCCCCGTCGAAAGATGCGGGCAACATGGAGTACTCGGCGCCTGCTGAAGAGTGGGTGGTTGAGTGGGGAGGAAAGTTGTGGCGCTTCGGGCGACCGGAGGTCTGCAATAATCTGTACGGCATTGTCGTCCAGATGTCCCAAGCAGCTGTTTTGCCCGACTGCCCCTACATTCTTATGGAGGCGCGGCCGGGTGACTGGGCTGTCAACTTCGCCCTGGTCGGCAGGTTCAAACCGTCCTCATGTTTCGCATACTCGTATGCGGGCATGAATCGCAAGAGCATTCAGTTCAGTTCGCTGGACTACATGCCTCTCCCGACTCACTGTCCGACTGCGCCGTGCGACTTCACGAGAACGGTGGCCGCAACCGGACTTCCGCTGATGCAAAGCGGTTCGTTTTTGGTTGAACCGGGCTTCTACGTGGTCAGGGTTTCACCCGAGTTCGCTGCTTCCGCTAAAAACAGAGCTCTGTTCTGTTTGCAGCGGAGGAGTGGCTGGCACTCCTGTGGTATCGGGGTTCAAAACTTCGACTACCTCGGCAGCCTCAAGGTGGCAACTATCTACTACACCAAGGAGGAGATTCCGAAAGGTTCGACTTCAAGGTTGTGGTGGCCAGTACCGGCTCTCGAGAACTGCCATATCGAAGCAACGCCAACTCAACTCGTCTAAAGGTGCGCGGTGGGTCGCAAGACTCACCGCAAACCACCCTTCCTTTTTCGTACGTCGCGGGAGCGACTGGTATTTATTAAAGAATTACATATGACAATTACAAACAAAATCAATTTCTGGCAGTATGCTCGACCGATTGCAATCGGAGTATTTGCTATAGTCGCTGTTCTATCTGCTGCGATGCTTGTTGCTTTTGCAACAGGTATTACATCACCAGAGCAAATCAAGGCGCAGGTGTTGCCACCATGTTGTACTGTTCCTCCGCCGCCACCCCCTCCGCCACCGCCACCCCCTCCTCCGGTAATCACCCCTCCGGTGATAATTCCACCTATCATTCCTCCCGTAGTACCTCCACCATCTGAGCCATCAGCTCAGTGTGTATTCCTCAATGCCACGCCTTCAGTTATTACTGCATCAGGACAGGCAGTCACCCTTACATGGAAGACTAAGAATGCGACCTCAATCACTATTGATAACGGGGTAGGTTCAGTCACTCCAGTAGATGAGGGTTCAATTGTAGTGAATCCAACAGGAACCACGACATACCGTGTAACGGTGACCGGTGTTAATGGTTCAGCAAACTGTCAGACGACCGTAAAGCTGCAGCCACCAGTAACACCACCAGCACAGTGTCTATTCCTTACAGCGTCCCCATCAGTCATTAAGGCTGGAGATGCAGTAACACTCGCGTGGAAGACAAAGGATGCTACGTCTATCACTATCAACAATGGTGTTGGTTCAGTAAGCCCTGTTGCTGAAGGTTCTATCGTTGTGCGTCCAAACGTAAGCACTACATATGTCGCTACCGTTACTGGCGCTACTGGCAGTGTTAACTGTTCAGCACCAATTACTGTGACTGATACACCTCCTGGCCCACAGTGTATTTCACTTACCGCAAGTGATACCACTATCAAAAAGGGTGAAGAGGTAACACTTACCTGGCGAACAAAGGATGCTGCATCTATCAGTATCGATCAGGGAATCGGAAGTGTTACTCCCGTTGCGGAGGGAACTATCAAAGTAAGTCCAACAAGCGACACAACGTACACCGCTACCGTTCCTGGAGCTGCAGTAACAAGTGCCTGTTCCGTACAGGTAAAGATTGAAACAACTACCACTGGCTGTACAAGCAATTGTGGTGGCGGTGGAGGTGGTGGAGGTAGCCGCTCACGCCCAAAGGTTCTTCTCGATTCACTTGAGACACCAGGCGAGCAGCCACTTGCATTCGTATACCTTTCAGAGACGCCATACACTGGTCTTGATCTAGGTCCAATTGGAACTGCTATCTACTGGGTGATGCTTATCGGATGGAGTGCAGCTGCGGCGTACCTTGTACTCTTCACTGGTCTTCCATTCGCATTGCGACGTATGAAATCATTCGGTTCAGATGTTAAGGATGTGCTGAACAGTGATACCGGTCACACGACTCATGTAGCTCATACAGAGCATCATGACTCACATGGTCCTGTACACGATCCGTACACACCTCCAGCACCCGCAGGATACTCTCCTGAGGCAGGATTCCGATCCTTTGCTACCGAGGGTGCACTTAGCATCGATGACATCGTAAAGGGTCTCTCACGTATGAGTGATACCGATCATCGTGAGCACGCTGTTATTCCAACTGGACCTGCACATGATGTAGTAGAACCCGCTCCTGTGGCAGCACCTGCTCCACAGCAGGCAACTGTAAACGTTGAGGGTCCTGCATCAATCCCAACACACCTTCCAACAGATGTGCCGCACTTTATCGCAGCACTACTCAACGGAGACCGTGATGGAGCATTCGGTGCAATCCGTGAGGTAACTCGTGCTGGAGGAAACTCTGAAGAGTTCCTAACGCACGCCGTATGCGCACTTGATGATGCATACCGTGCTCGTATCGATGGAACGAGTGTACATCCTGAAGTAGCTCGAATCACTGAGGGATGCGCAACTCCGTTCCTTGAGCGTGTTATCACCTCACTAACCACAGCCGTTGATGGCAGCTACTCAGCTGGTGTTACGGGTGTAAAGCTTGCAGTGACACGTGCACTATCAGTGGTGAACGGATAACAACCTGATTCATAGTCAGCAAAAAGACTGTCCACTCCGGACAGTCTTTTTGTATATATGAGGAGTACAATATATGTGGGAATCAGAACAAAGGGAGGAACTAAAAAATGAACCCGTTCCCATATAGCATGAAAAGGATTGTGGGCATCGCATTCTTTGCGAGTGTCGCAATCTGGGCGGTCTGCACTATAGCCGCAAACCCCTAGGAGGCTTGAATGCCCAAGAATCCCTTCTCATCGTTCGAGATTGTCATCTTAATGGCAGCCGTAGTAGCGATAGTGGTGATACTCGGGCTCTGGGTGCTCTAAACGGAAGGCCGGGAGAAATCCCGGCCTTTTGCTATGCCCGTTCTGCTATTTCTTTTTGAATTCTTGAAACAAATTCACTCAGGTCAACGTTCTCTTCTTTTCCATTGTCACGTCCTTCGATAGTGAGTTTCTGTGATGCAACTTCGGTATCGCCAATGATAATCACGTATGGCGTTTTGTCTGCCTTCGCAGCTCGAATCTTCTTACCAAGTGATTCATTTGATTCATCAAGAATCACTCGTACACCCGCCTCCGTAAGAGTTGTCGAAATAGTTGCGGCATACTCTGCATGCTTTTCAGATACCGGAAGTACACGTACTTGCGTTGGAGAAAGCCAGACAGGGAAGTTACCCGCTACGTGCTCAATAAGGACAGCACTGAAGCGCTCAATGGAGCCCATGATGGCGCAGTGGATCATTACCACCTGCTCTTTCTCACCCTTCTCGTTTGTGCAGTTGAGGTCGAAACGCTCTGGCTGGAGCATGTCGAGCTGAATGGTTGCAACCTGATGCTGGCGTCCAAGGGAGTCCATAGCCATGAAGTCGAGCTTCGGGCCATACATAGCAGCTTCACCAATACCGATGAATGCTTCCGCGTTGCGCTCTGCGGCAATTTCGCGAAGAGAATCTTCTGCCTGCTTCCATGTCTCTGGAGTACCAAGATACTTTTCCATCTGCTCAGGGTCATGGAAGGAAAGTCGTGGCTGCATTTTGAAACCGAAGGTTCCGTAGAAGGTGTCCACCATATCCCAGATACGGAAGAACTCTTCCTTCACCTGATTAGGTCGACAGAATACGTGGCTGTCATCCTGTGTGATGGAAAGCACGCGGGTAAGGCCTCCAAGCTCACCGGACTGCTCATCTCGGTACACCATGGTGGTTTCTGCATAGCGCTGTGGCATATCGCGGTATGAGTGTGGCTTGCGGTCAAAGATCTGCGTATGGTGGGGGCAGTTCATTGGCTTCATCGCATACTCCTTTCCTTCACGTGTTTTGATACGGAAGAGCTCGTCTTCAAACTTTGCCCAGTGTCCTGATTTTATGTACAAATCTTTTTTCGTAATGTGGGGAATGGTGACTCGGTCATACCCGTTCTTTTGACGAAGCTCCCAAATAAATCCATCAAGAAGGTGACGGATGAGGGTTCCTTTTGGCGTCCAGAGGGGAAGACCAGGACCCACGAGTGCGGAGAAGGTAAAGAGATCAAGCTCCTGACCTATCTTTCGATGGTCACGTTTCTTTGCCTCTTCAATCTGCTCCTTGTATGCCTCAAGGTCTGCTTTTGTTTCAAAGGCAAGCCCATAGATACGAGTAAGGGCTTGCTTATTCTCGTCGCCACGCCAATATGAACCAGCAACGCGCTCAAGCTCAAATGAATCAGCTGCAATGTCCTTTGATGGTTTTTCGCTGTGTCCGCCTCGGCAGAGGTCAGTGAATCCACCTGCTGTGTAGAGGGTGATTTTTTCTCCCTTACCAACGATTTCGTCGATAAGCTCAGTTTTGTATTCGTTACCAGCAAAACGGTCTTTGGCATCCTTTTCTGGAACCTCAATGCCGGTCATCTCTGACCAGTCAGCAAGAATCTCTCGCATGCTCTCGGTGAGCGCTACAAGGTCTGCTTCCTTAGGAGCGTTGCCTCCAGAGAAATCGAAGTCGTAGTAGAAGCCGGTATCAATAGCAGGGCCGATGGTAGCTTTTGCGTGAGGATATTGCTCTCGAACAGCTGCTGCTAATACGTGGGCTAGGGTATGTCGTTTTTCTTCGATTGAGGCCATATATAGGGAGGATACCACACAGATTTCTACAGCGCTTTCATCTTCTCGACCGTTACGCTGGTCTCTCCGTTGCGCCCTGATACGGTTCCTTTGATGAGTACGCAGCGGCCAGGTATGAGGAGGTCTGCGTGCTCCTTGTATATCTTTGGGAAGATCACCGCATCAATTGACTCCGTCTTATCCTCAAAACGAAGGAATGCCATCTTATCTCCTTTTTTAGTAAGAAGGGTACGTACATCACCAACAAGAACAGGAAGAATGATGGGCATACCAGGACTTGGTTCAGCTAGGATACTTGAAATAGTGTGTTTAGATTTTCCGGTCAGTTCATCAAAGGCATCAAGCGGGTGGCCACTCACATAGATACCGAGGAGCTCCTTCTCCCAGTCCAGCTTGTCTTTCATTGAAACAGGATGTTCTGACTCAGGAAGATTGAGAACCGGCGTACTCACTAAGGAACCAAAGAGTGAGTCTTGTGGGGCCTCGGCAGTAGTCTCACGGTGGAAGGTGAGCATGGTTTCCATGTTGGTGAGCAATGTGCCACGCTCAGCAAAACGATCAAGCGCTCCACACTTAACAAGCGACTCCAATGACTTTCTATTGAAACTCTTGTTTTCAACGCGCGAAAGGAAATCTGATACTGAGGTATATGGACCATTCTTCTGCCGCTCCTCCATGATGCTAATACCAACCCCTTCTCCAAAGTTCTTGATGGTGTAGAGTCCAAAGCGGATGGCGTCAGGTTCGCCGTTCGTGCCTTTGATAACAGTGAAGTCGGTACCGCTTTCATTAATGTCTGGCGGAAGCACGGGAATCTTCATACGTGTACATTCAGCTACAAACGTTGAAATTGATTCGGTGTCGCCAGAGTCGGCAGTGAGGAGTGCTGCCATATATTCTGCAGGGAAGTTCGCCTTCATGTATGCCGTTTGGTATGCCACCTTTCCGTAGCTTGCGGCGTGGGCTTTGTTGAATCCGTATGCAGCAAATGGTTCAATCAGTTTCCATATTGCTTCTCCTTTTTGGTCGGTCAACTTTCCATACTCTTTGAATCCCTTCAGTAGCTTTTCTTTCTGGGCCTCCATCTCTGCAGGAATCTTCTTTCCCATAGCTTTTCGAAGTACGTCAGCTTCAAGCCATGAGTACCCGCCGAGCGTAATGGCAGTCAGAAGCACGTCGTCCTGATACACCAATAGTCCGTATGAGGCATCGAGATAGTCTTTCATGCGCTCATCCATATATTTGATGAGTCCTGGATTCTTCTTGCGCTCAATGTACTGCGGAATAGTTTCCATCGGGCCTGGGCGATACAACGCAACCATCGCATTAATATCGTGAATGGTCGTTGGTCGCAGTTCTTTCAGGTACCGCGTCATGCCGGAACCGTTCAGCTGGAAGGTACCTTCCGTTTCTCCACGTGCCAGCATCTCGAATGTTTTTAGGTCATCTACAGGAACCGTTTCAATATCTAACTCAATCCCGTGCGTTTCTTTTACGCGCGCAACCGCATTCGCAAGGATAGAAAGGTTTTTGATACCAAGGAAGTCGAACTTCAAGAGACCCGCATCTTCAACGGAATGCATGTCGTACTGCGTGATGAGCTTGCCGGTCTTGGGATCAACCTGGAGCGGGGTCCAGTCAGTGAGTGGAGTTGGAGAGATAACCACACCAGCGGCGTGCACACCGGTTTGTCGCACACATCCCTCAATACGCTTTGCGAGGTCGATAATCTCACGAACGTCCTCATCTTGTTGATAGAGATGCTTGAGATCTTCTTCAACCTCCATAGCGTGGTCGATGGTCATAGGGAAGCCTTGTGAGCCGGGAGGAATCAGTTTCGCTATACGGTCGCCAGTTCCATATGAGTGACCGAGCGCGCGGGCGACGTCGCGCACAGCAGCACGTGCCATCATCGTTCCAAAGGTGCCGATCTGGGCCACGTGCGCCTCTCCGTACTTACGCTTTGCGTACGCGATCATCTCATCACGCCTCGAATCTGCGAAGTCCATGTCGACGTCAGGCGCCTTCGGGCGCTCAGGGTTTAGAAATCGTTCAAACGGAAGTTTGTACGCGATTGGGTCAACGTTCGTAATACCTACCAAATAGGAGACAAGGGAACCAGCAGCCGATCCACGAGTGGTGGTGAGGATACCGACACTCTTTGCGTATTGAAGCAGGTCGGATACGGCGAGGAAGTACGGAGCGAATCCTTTGGTGATAATAACTTCAAGCTCGTACTCGATACGCTTCTCCACCTCAGGAGTGAGCTCCATCTTGTGTGACGTTACACCCTCATATGTTCGCTCACGCAGCGTCTGTGCATGGGACTTTCCATCAACAAGAGCGACGTCAGGGAAGTTCCAGCTACCAAGCTCAAGCGTTACGTTACACCGGTCTGCAATTTCTTTAGAG
Organism: Patescibacteria group bacterium; assembly: GCA_018823385.1. Lineage (GTDB taxonomy): Bacteria > Patescibacteriota > Minisyncoccia > Phycocordibacterales > Phycocordibacteraceae > C7867-001. The sequence goes on from JAHJIK010000075.1 coordinate 10,054, forward strand.
CGGTCCACTGCCTCTGGAATATCTTTAAACCACTCAAGCATTTGTTTCTCCGTGGTAAAGGAGAAATCTTCTTTCTCGTTGTATCCGCGCTCTCCTTGGGCAATACGGCGAAGCACGGCACAGGCTTCACGGTCATCAGGCTTGAGGTAATAAACGTCGTGCTGTGCTACGAGCGGTACACCACTCTTTGCTGAAAGCTCCTTAATCTTCTGCATCTTTTGAGCGTGCCCTTCAACATCGGGGTGGTGGGTGATTTCAAGGAATACGTTATTAGCGCCAAAGATACTCTGGTGTTCTGCGAGAGCCGCAGCTGCACCATCCATGTCACCAGCTTGCACTAACTTTCCAACGTCGCCGTTGAATGAAGGGATGATGGCAATGAGACCTTTTGAGTGCTCCTTGAGCAGTTCCATATCCATGTGGGGACGGTCGGAGAACCCTTCCGTGAATGAAAGTGTCACGAGCTTCATCAGGTTTTTGTACCCATCCATGTTTTCGGCAAGGAGCACGAGGCGAGACCGCTTCTTGGTCTGGTTCTCTTCA
>JAHJIK010000076.1 GCA_018823385.1 Patescibacteria group bacterium
ATTATATTTATCGTATTTCCCTTGAAGTTTTTCAGTTAGATCCTTCATTAAGTTAGTTTATCATATTCTCTTGTTTTAGTAAAATGAGCCGATGGGCAGAATTGAACTGCCGACCTACTCCTTCGCTTACACCTTCATTTCGTATGTTATTGAAGGGCTAGACTGTATATTCATCCGCGAGGGATGCCCTTGTCAGTCGTTCGGGCGCCTGAGCGCCACGGTCTTGTCCGCTGCCGGATATTAACCGTTATTCGGGATTCATACCTGCATTGCTGCAAGAATGGGCGGGATACTGCGATCCACCATGGAGTTGCTCTACCCCTGAGCTACATCGGCGTATGTTGGTGTCTTTAAATATAAAGAACACCAGTCCGTATACTAGCGGAAATATTGGATTCTCACAATTTTCTTACCCTATCGCTTCAGCGCAAAGTGGAAACAAGAATATGAGAGATATCCAGGAATAGCGACACCTAGCCACGACACCCATACAGGCACTGATACGGCACTTAGAACTAACTCCCATCCAAAGGCAATACGCACGAGGTGCAGCAGTGCAATGATAAGGAATGCTGCTCCCACTATAAGAAGGAGTGTCTTTTCTTTTGGTGATGACACCGGAAACTTCATATTCCAGCTGAAGTGAGCGAGGAGTGCTATCAATACAAGATCAACGATAATAATTGGAATAATGGTGCTTTCGCTCCAAGTGATTCCAAGTACAGTTAATGGAAAGAATCCAGCTCCTGAAAACCATAGAACGCTTAGTAGGTCAGCGGTTATTAGTCCAACACCTACCTTAGCGACTTCTCTGAGTGTATGTCGTTTCATATATATAAGTATGACCCATACATGAGCTCTACATATAGTAAGTGTGTATAGCTATGGCAACCGAACCAAATATCCTTGCCATACCCCAGTCTGATCTTTTTGTACTGGACCTTCTTTCAATATCTTCCACCCTCGTTCGGAGAGCATCTCGTGCACACGCTCTACAGTTAGAATTGTGAAAAGCCGTCGGTCTTCGTCTGAAGCTAGGTTTGGTCTACGGTTTGGAAGAGTTAAGTACCCAACAGCTCCTGGAACACACAGTTTCTCTATGTTGCCTAACATCATATCCCAATCCTCTTCATGCACATGCATTAAGATTGCTACTGCCCAGAATCCGTCATATTTCTTGTTTGGAAGTGTTGCCCTATCCAGAATATCCCCTACCGTGATAGAGAGTTGCGGGTAGCGAGACTTCGCAATCTTCACCAGTCCAGTGCTTATATCAAACCCTTCATAGTGAAGGTTGCCTCCAATACCTAGAAACATGGGTATATGCACCCCTCCAGCACATCCTATATCTAGCACAGTGTCACCTTCATTCAGATATGAAATAAAGGTTCGGAACTCGGCTTCGTTGAAGAATGAGTCAGTTTTCTTTGCAGTCCATAGTGCTGCATTCTCGTTGTAATAGTCGGTGGTTATTTTTTGTTCGTTACTCATAGATACGTTCAAATTCTGGATAAGCGGACCGCATAAGCTCTTCCGTCATTTCTTGAGAAGCGGTCCCGTACCGAGTACTAGTTCCTCGAAAATAAATTTTCTTCTCATTTGAAACTATGTGTACCCATCCTCCACCAGCCACGCTCACCACCTCATACCCCAACGTTTTCATTTCAGAAACGATATCCTTGTGCCACTGGACGCTTGGATTACCCCATAACAGCGCACTCTCCATCCCCTCATGTTCAACATACGCGACGACGTATTTCTGAGACACATCGAGAGTTACACGCACATTCATACCTAATTGGATTCACTTGTTACCGACTGTATATCTTTAACCAATTCAGGAAACTCTGGCTGATTGATATGGTTACGCCCTTCGAGGGTTCTGAGTTTCGCTTCAGGAAGATGTTGCACATACTCCTCAACATTAGAATATGGAACCACCGCATCATCAGTACTGTGGTACAAGAACACTTCACTTCCCTGCTCTTGGAGAAGATGCAGATCAGTACTTAATACAAAGTCAGCAAGAGGATGCTGGGACGCTGTGCTGAATGGTGCAGCAACCAGAAATACAGCACGGATAGATGTTGGGCATGCTTCCTCAGAAAAATACTTTGCAAGGAATATACCGCCTAATGAATGGCCAATAACTATCACGTTCTCTTGCAATAGCGGGATGAACTTTTCAAAGTATATTTTCCACTCGAGATATTTTGCGTTATTGCTGTTTGGCATACGTGGAGCAATGACTTCATATGAATCCCCCAGAGTTTCTTGAAGCGAGTGTTTCCAGTCAGAATATTGTAGTGACTCCAGGTTCACTTCTTTTGCCTGCAGATATGATAGGTACTCCTCATACGTATCAAATGCATTCCCTCCATGTATTACGAATACCTGCTGTTTCATACAGACACTATACCTTCTATGTATCTCAATAACACTAACGCGCTTCTCTCTTCTGAAATAGAACCGTCTAGACACATCTTCTTTACGGTATCCATCTCTACAAACTCGAACGTAATATCCTCGCCCTCCTCTAGAGACTGTTCACCCTCATCAAATGCAGAGACCACGTAATAGAAAAGATCCCATACAACCGTAGCTCCTCAAATTGATGTGTGAAAAAGAGAGATATCTTTTACCGTTGCACCCGCCTCCTCTTTTGCTTCCTTTATTGCAGCCTTTTCTGCAGCCGCAGTAATATCGGTACCTGATGCTAGTGCCTGGTTATATTCATCGAGAGAATCGTATACTTTCCCGCCCGGCAGTCGGTAATCATATCCATTCAGTTCATGCCGAAACTCTTTAGTAAGAAGAATGCGGCCATTTTTAACAATGATGAGTCGAGTCCCGGGTGATCTGCGGGCAAACTCGAAGACTCTGGTTGTTCCGCTAATCTCAATATCTTTTTGCACGACCTCGATAATCTTGCCTTTGTGCGTTATTTGCTCCATACGCAAAGTATACCCTCTCCTCTTCGTTGTGTTAGGCAGCCTTTCGCCCCAAATAACAGATCTCTGTACCTAGTTTTTTATTTTCAGGCATCACTGGAATTATGAAGTAACTATCTTCCGTTACTCGCAATTCAGTACCGCCCTGATACGCATATGCCGTATTGTTCGGAATAAAGAGAAAGTTCTTTGGTTCAACGAGGTAGCGAAAGTCTTCACTTTCTTTTATAACAACATGATACATCTCAAACACTTCGGAAGAGCCACCGTTCAGTTTGTAATCCCTCTTGAGAGAAATCATGTTCAGTGTACTCAGCATTGTTAATACGGCATGATACGCAACATCAATTGAGGTGGGGTCAAAGTGGCTTCCTGCCTCAAGAGTGGCAGCAATTGCTCCATGATTGTTTGCGTAGTTTTCTGCGTCACCCCCTATGACACCGTCAGAAAAGCTGTTCCAGCCAGTAACGATCTTTGATATACCAAGCTGCGAAAAGAATGTAGCCGGACCCTCTTCACAGATTAAAAATGGCTCCTGTGCTATTGATGCTGAGTGCAGATCAAAGAAATAATCACACTCTTCTAATAGAGATTTAAGGGATTGGACTCTACGATATTCATATGATGAGGAATCTATATCA
>JAHJIK010000077.1 GCA_018823385.1 Patescibacteria group bacterium
CAAAAATGGGGCGGTCAATGAAGAATCTGGACATCGTACTACTCCTGCTGGGCCGTGTTTATTGCTTCTCAGAAGTCCGAAGACGGGGGCGTCGATTGGTGCAGACACAATGTTCACTCCTTACCGTTTCTAGGATTGTGCACACAGTACAATTTTATTATTATTAAGTCAAGTTAGCGGCTTGACCGTACATTGCATACGCATATACTCCATACACATCAGCGTATTTTCGCTGAGGGCAGAAACATTTACGTTATCAGCTCACACAATATATATAGTATGGAAATGAAACCTATTTCAATTCAACCACTCGCCGATCGAGTACTCGTTAAACCAGTTGAGGCTAACGAAGAGAAAGTACACGCTTCGGGTATTATCCTTGCCCCTGCAGGAGATAAGGAACGACCCGTTCAGGGAACTGTAGTCGCTATTGGTCCTGGAAAATATGAGGACGGAAAACTGGTACCAATGAATGTGAAGGTTGGTGATACCGTGCTCTTTGCAAAGTATGGATACGAAGAGATAACCCACGAAAATGAGGAGTATCTCATGCTTTCTGAATCAAGCATATTGGCAGTCGTTAAGAATTAAGATATATGGCAAAACAAGTACTATTTGGAGAAGAGGCTCGACGAAAGATTCACGAGGGAATGAGCAAATCAGCTCGAGCCGTTAAAGCAACACTGGGGCCACGAGGTCGCAACGTGGTGCTGGAAAAGGGATACGGTGGTCCTCGCATCACGAACGACGGAGTATCAATAGCAAAAGAGATTTCTTTTGAAGACCGTTTTGAAAACATGGGCGCTGAAATCGTGAAGGAGGTAGCTTCAAAGACAAATGATGGCGCAGGAGATGGAACAACCACCTCTGTGGTACTTCTTGAGTCCATGATGGATGAAGGGCTTGAGCGTGTGCAGAAAGGGGGAAATGCAATGGCAATTCGTTCTGGTATGGAGAAGGCACGTGATGCAGCTGTCGCGGAGCTTAAGGCAATGGCTAAACCAGTGGCTGGTACCAAAGACATTCAGCAGGTTGCAGCTATCTCAGCAGAGTCTGAAGAACTGGGAACTATCATTGCTGAGACTGTTGAGAAGGTTGGAAAGAACGGAGTAGTGACAGTAGAAGAGTCACACGGCACCGAGCTTTCATATGAAGTGGTTGAAGGCCTTCAAATTGATAAGGGATATGTATCCGCATACATGGTTACCAATCCTGAACGTATGGAAGCTGAAATGCGCGACGCTGAAATCTTGATCACTGATAAAACCATCGGGAGTGTGCAGGAGATTCTTCCGCTCCTTGAGAAGATTGCGCAGTCAGGCAAGAAAGAGCTTGTTATCGTTGCGGACGATGTATCAGGTGATGCACTTCCAACGCTCGTACTCAACAAACTTCGAGGCACCTTTAATGTGTTGGCGGTAAAGGCACCGGGATACGGTGATCGAAAGAAAGAAATGCTTGCCGATATTGCGGCGGTTGTTGGCGCGCAAGTGGTGTCTGCTGATACTGGTGTTACCTTTGAAAACGCAACACTCGACATGCTTGGAAAGGCTAGTCGTGTGGTTGCAAGCAAGGATAATACGGTGTTTGTTGGTGGAAAGGGTGCAAAAGCAGATATTGATGCTCGTGTTGCGCAGCTTTCAGCTCTTATCCAAAACACCGACTCTAAGTTTGATCAAGAAAAGCTTCAAGAGCGCATTGCTAAACTCTCTGGTGGTGTTGCGGTCATTCGTGTAGGTGCTGCGACAGAGACTGAAATGAAATACCTGAAGGACAAGATTGATGACGCTGTTAAGGCAACGAAAGCATCTATCGAAGAAGGCATCGTTCCTGGAGGAGGATCCGCGCTTGCTAAGGTGTCAGAGAAACTTTCAGGCAGCGCGCCAAGTGATATCTCAGCAGATGAGAAAGTTGGATACGATATTGTTATCCGTTCACTTGAGCAGCCGCTTCGCCAGATTGCTATAAACGCAGGAAAGGATGACGTTGAGCGTATTGTTGCAGACGTTAAGAAGGCAGAAGGTTTTGCTGGCTACGATGCAAAGGCTGATGAGATGGTAGACGACATGGTGGCGAAGGGAATTATCGACCCTGTTAAGGTTACTCGTGGCGCTGTTGAGAACGCGGTATCAGCAGCTGCTATTCTTCTTACTACTGAGGCTGCCGTTGCAGATATTCCTGAACCAAAGACCCCAATGCCAGAAGGCGACATGGGAATGGGAGGAATGGGATTCTAAAGAAATAAATATGAAAACGGCGCTGTCAGATGACGGCGCCGTTTTCGTTTGGGACACGTACTCATAGGTAGTCATGAAGACACAGATCTTCCTGTTCCTCAAGCTCCTTCATCGCACCGCTGGCGACAATTATGCCGATTATTGGCAGGATGGTGAGCAGTTCCCAAACGTTTTTCCAAAAGATCATTTTGTGCTCCTTTCATTTAGTACTACACAGAAAGGTCCAGAAAGGTTGCAGCTAAGCTTTTAAAATCTACTCCTTGCATTCAAAATCTCTCGTCATACAATGTATATATATGAATATCCTTTACATCATCCTCGGCGTTCTTGCAGTTATTATTCTTTGGGCAGTATTTGCATACAACGGCTTTGTTGCGATGGTTAACCGTGCAAAAGAAGCGTGGTCTGACATTGAAGTGCAGATGAAGCGGCGCTATGACCTTATCCCCAACCTCGTTGAAACGGTTAAGGGATATGCAACACATGAGCGCGAAACACTTGATAGTGTTACGAAAGCTCGAACGGAAGCAATGGGCGCACAGACAATTGAAGATCATGCAAAAGCTGAAAACCAGCTAACCGACACGCTTAAGTCACTCTTTGCCGTTGCTGAGTCATATCCTGACCTAAAGGCAAACACTAACTTCCTTGAGCTTCAGCGTGAACTTGCGAACACTGAAGACAAGATTATGGCATCACGCCGCTTCTATAACAGCACGGTGCAGCAGTTGAACACCGCACTGCAGCAGTTCCCAGGAAACATCATCGGAGGTACGTTCAACTTCAAGCAGATGGATCTATTTGAACTGACTGAGGAGGCTGCTCGTGAGCCAGTGAAAGTAAGTTTCTAAAGGTATGGCAACTCCCACTCCGGTACACAACGAACTCCACCGGATTGCCACCACGGGTATTATCTGGAAAGAGGAGGGAGGTACAAAGAAGTATCTAATTACGAAGCGAGCACCCCATAAAAAGGTATGGCCAAACAAGTGGACGGTACCGGGAGGTGGTCTTGAGGTCTCTGACTACATCAACGCAGATGCGTCTCATCAGAATACGGAGAGTCCTCAGTGGTACAACGTACTTGCTAGTACTCTGAAGCGCGAAATTGCAGAAGAAGTAGGTGTCGATGTGGAAGAGGGAATTCTCCTTCAGCACCTTGCGTTCATCCGTCCTGATGGAATCGCCGTACTTGTATTCAGTTTCTACTGCAAATATGTGGGAGGCGAGGTGAAGCTCGACGAAGACGCAACTGAGTTTGCATGGATTACGGCAGATGAAGCGAAAGACTATGACTTCATCCAGGGAATTGATGAGGAGATACGAATCACAGAAAATAAACTTAACGCATAAGAAAATGGCAACACTGTATCAAGAGCAATCACATAACGTATGGAAGACTGGCTTTCTCATGGCCATGTTCTTCGCGATTGTCATCTTGATAGGGTGGGGGGTGTCTTGGTACTACGACTCGTCAATCATTCTGTATGTTGCGGTTGGCTTCTCAATACTGATGAACTTCGGTAGTTACTGGTTCTCCGACAAGTTAGTGCTTTCAATGACCAAAGCACGTCCTGCAACACGTGAAGAGTTCTTTGACCTCTACACGGTGACCGAAAACATGGCTATTACCGCAGGGCTTCCAATGCCAAAGCTGTACGTGATTAACGATCCTGCACCTAACGCATTTGCTACCGGTCGCAATGAAAAGCATGCGGTGGTTGTTGCAACGACCGGACTTGTCGCGATGATGAACCGGCAAGAGCTTGAGGGCGTTATTGCGCACGAGCTTTCTCACGTGAAGAACAAAGACATGCTGGTTATGACGGTCGCAGTGGTGCTTGCTGGATTCATCGCCATAATCGCTGACATCTTCCTTCGTATGTCTATGTTTGGAGGAAATAGGGATAACGATAAAGGTGGAGCGCTAGTGGTAGTTGTTGCAATTGTAGGCGCCATTCTAGCCCCTATTGCAGCCCAGCTTATTCAGCTTGCCGTATCGCGACGTCGTGAGTTTTTGGCTGACGCCTCAGGCGCTCTTCTTACTCGATATCCAGAGGGACTTGCGTCAGCACTTCAAAAGATTGGCAGCTACTCGTCACCTATGAAAAGTGCTAACCACGCAACTGCCCACCTCTTTATCGGTAACCCGTTTGGTGCAAAATCCGGTACGTGGATTAACAAACTGTTCTCAACGCACCCGCCGGTAGAAGAGCGTATAGCTCGGTTGCTAGGGAAGTAGTAAAGCGCTGTGATATAACAGTGCAGACAGGAGGCGTCGCATAGTGGTCTAGTGCACCACCTTGGAAAGGTGGCAGGCTCGAAAGGGTCTCGAGAGTTCGAATCTCTCCGCCTCCGCTAACTAGGACAAATAACGAGCGAGATATTATCAGTGTCGTATACGTTTGCCGCGCTTCCATTTGGTCCACCCGAGTGAATTACTGACGCTGTTCCTGAAGTGCAATCGTTTGCGCCGCCACTGCAGGAATATAAGGAGTCATAATAATATTCATGTCCCCACGGATCTTTTAGTCCGGTAGGTAAGTAGGGACCCTTCCACCCCGGGAATTTTGAGGAATTGTAAGCAACAAGACCTGCATCAGCATGCGAGACAGCTAACCCGTTTCCATCTGATGGGTTGTTTCCGCTGAAACAAAGACTGGAATCATATCCGCCCGGTTTTCTGCCTGTATCCAGATCGAGGAGGTATATCGCGTTCCGAATGCTTTGAAGGTCTGCTTCGACTGCTGCGGTCTGTCCCTTTTGTCGTGCAGTATTGAGCGAAGCAAGAACAACAGAGGAGAGAATTCCAATGATGGCAATGACAACCAGGAGTTCAATGAGTGTGAAGCCGCGATCACTGCTATCTGGTTTCTGCATTATTTTTTATCCTACCAAACGTTTCGCGCGACACTCTGTATACCAGTATTTCGTGGGGATAGTATGAACACCGATTGTTCTCACTGCATTTCAAGCTAGAATATATATATGAACAAGTACCTCCTCGCACTCGGCGGCATCAGCATACTCCTTATGTATGGCATTTTGCTGTGGACACCAAAACCTGTAGAGCAAACAGAAACACCTGTAGCCGAAATGCAAATAGAGGTCGTGGATACGGAAGCCGCACGTGAACAGGGATTGTCGGGCAGAACAGACGTACCTGATAACTATGGAATGCTGTTTGTGTTTGAAACGAAGGACCGGTACTCCTTCTGGATGAAAGACATGCTTGTACCGATAGATATCATTTGGCTTGCTGACGATGGAAGTATTGTAGAAATCGAAGACTCTGTCTCACCAGATACATACCCGAATAGTTTTACGGCTCCAACACCAGTTAAATACGTACTTGAGACAAGGGCGAGGTACGCGCGCGATAACGGATGGGGGATTGGGACAAACGTTCCTATCGAACTACCATAGACATATGCCAGCCGAATGGACTGAAGATGAACTAGAGATGCTTGCCAATGCCACGTCCTTGGAAGAGGTTGGGCGCATTTCAGTACTGCACCTGGCACGCATAGCAACGACCGGTTCGGTCATCCAGCTGTGTGGACCTATGACGACGGGCGGAGCTGGAAACCTGGAAGCCAACATGCGACGCTTCGAACAAGCTATATACAGTGCTGCGAAAGAAGGGCATGTCACCTTCAACCAAATTCCAATACAGTCTGCGATCATACGTATCACCGATCATCACCAGACAAAGATATACAACACGGATATTCTTGATGTGTTGTACGCACAAATATTCGAATGCGGACATGTAAAGACTGCATATTTCTTGCCAGACTGGGAGTCCTCCAGGGGTGCTTGTTGGGAACGTGAGCGAACAAGTGCACTGGGTATTGATATACAAGAGTGTCCAGAACACTGGGTGGTATAGCTCGAATTCTGTGGTATAGTTTGTACGGACCGGTTCAGGCGATCGCTGTGCTGCAAAGCATAGAGGAAAGTCCGAGCACAGGCAGGTAACTGCAGACAGGTAGCGGGTAACGCCCGTCCGCTGAAAAGCGCGAGGTGCGAACAGAAACGTCCGATTCCGAAAGGATAGGAATTCTCTTCCGGGAGAATGGGTGTGTAGTGATGCACAACTGAAACGGCTAAATCCTTACCCCTGTGCAAGGCCGTGCCCACCTTCGTGTGGGAGCGCCGCTCGAGGTTGTTGGTAACAACAATCCCAGATAGATGATCGTCCGCTCTTCGGAGTGACAGAACTCGGCTTATCGAACCGGTATCTACCATATGAAAGAACCACCTTCACGGGTGGTTCTTTCATATCCACGTGCACAAACTATTTTAGAAGTAAGTGTGCGCTATACTAATCATATTATTCGAGGGGTTCCGTTTATATATTTATATGCAAGATCAAAAAAAGATTACCAAACGTTTCTCATTTGATGCAGCTGCAACATGGTCACTCATTGTGACAATTGCAATTGCGACGCTCGCGTTTATTCCTTCAGCCGTCATTCCGTTCCTGTACACAAAGGTAACGCTTCTGGCACTGGGTGTTCTACTAACGTTAACGTTCTTCATTCTCGCCCGCCTAACTAAGGGAAGCATTATTGTCCCGCCTATGTTCTTGGTCGGTGCGCTTTGGCTTGTGCCGCTTGCGTATGCGCTGTCGACACTCTTTTCAGGCATTGCACCCGCGACAGCCTTTTTTGGAGGTGATTTAGAGCAAGATACACTTGGCTTCATGGTGCTCATTGCATTGCTTGCAACGCTTGCAGCGCTCGTCTTCCGACGGACAAGTCAGTACAAAATGTACTTTGGTCTGACAGGTGTCGTTCTATGTATCACGCTCGTGGTGCAGATCTTGTTTGTAGTTGCTGGTAAATTTATGCCAGAAGCGGTTTCCCCTACAACCTCTATCGTTGGCTCGTTCGCTGATATGGCCATGTTGGCTGGTCTTGGTGCTATTGCCGGACTCCTCACACTTCGCTCTGTTGCACTTTCAACTAAGAAAAGAATAGTTGTTATATCCGTCATCGCCCTTTCATTTGCTGTTCTTGCACTCGCAAATATGATTTGGGTATGGATTCTTGTTGCACTCGTTGCTCTCGCTCTCTTTATCGAAGCAATCATGCATCGTCACACACCAGCTGATGATGCTGATCTTGAAGGGGTTGAAACACTAACAACTGATGTTGAAGAGGAGAGTACAAGTGCACAGTCTCTTGCTGCACCTCTTATTGCGCTGGCAATCTCTCTCTTCTTCCTTATTGGAAGCACGAGTATTGGTGCTGAAATCAGCCGAGTAATGGGAACAAGCCCGTTCGATGTTCGTCCATCCTGGGCTGCAACGTTTAATATCGGTAGTCATGTGTACGCGTCATCACCGCTTGTAGGATCTGGTCCGTCATCGTTTGGTGAACAGTGGCTGGCGTTCCGCGATGCTGGCTTAAATGAGACAATCTTCTGGAATGTAGACTTTGTGTCTGGTATTGGATTTATCCCAACATCATTCGTTACAACTGGTATTCTCGGCGTTCTTGCATGGCTTGGATTCATCGCAGCCTTCTTGTACTTCGGTCTTCGAGCGCTCTTGTTTAGTCGTCCACAGGATATGTATGTTCGATACGTATCATTGATTTCCTTCACGACAGCGCTCTACGTGCTTGTCCTCTCAGTATTCAATGTGCCAGGACCAATACTCCTTGCGCTCGGATTCATTTCAGTTGGAATCTTTATTTCATCGCTTCGCTATGGAAAAGATGCTCGCAAAGAGTGGGGAATCGTCTTCTCAAAGAGTCCTCGTGTCGGTTTCGTTGTGGTATTCATGCTCACACTCCTGCTCCTAGGTGTGGTATACGGCTCCTATGTATTCGTAGAGCGGTACCTTGGAAAGGTTGCTTATGCTGAGGCATCAAATGCACTAGCCGCAGGTCAACTTGATGCTGCAGCGGTTGCAACGAACCGTGCAATTCTCTTTGCTCCTTCAGATAGCGCATATCAGCTTGCAGCAGCAATTGGCATTGCGCGAATGAATGAAATTGCATCTGATACGACACTTGCAGCATCTGATGCTCAAACACTCTTCCAGGAGTCTCTATCTGAAAGCATCAGCGCTGCTGATCAGGCAACACGACTTGCGCCTAATAACTACCAAAACTGGGCAGTACTTGGAAGTGTCTATCAAACAGTAGTGCCACTTAAAATTGACGGTGCATACGAGAATGCAAAGACTGCATACGACCGTGCAATTGCCCTCAATCCATCAAACCCAACTCTTCCATATGTAGTGGCTCAGTTGGAGATTGCGCACGGCAACAATGCAGAAGCTGAGAAGTATCTACTGAACTCAATCGGCCTAAAGCGTGATTACACACAAGCAATCTTCCTTCTCTCACAGATTCAGGTTGCTGAAGGACGTGCTCGTGAGGCACTTGAGGCAGCTGAAGCTGCGGCATACTTCGCACCAAACGATCCTACCGTTTTGTTCCAGGTTGGTCTTCTTCGATCTGGTACTGGCGATGCTGACGGAGCAATCGAAGCATTTGCTCGTGCTGTTGAGTTGAATCCTCAATATGCAAATGCACGCTTCTTCCTCGCTGTTGCATATGCAACAAAGGGTCGATATGCAGATGCACTTGCAGAGCTTGAAACCGTTGGAGCACTTTCAGCTGAGAATGCAGCAGCTGTTGAGCCTGACATGAAGTTGCTACGGGCTAATAAGAACCCGTTCCCACCTTCACGACTTGGGGCACTTGGTATCCCGCAGCCAGGCGTTTCTGACGGACAGTAGTTCTCAATGGTCTCGAAGATACTGGAAAGAATGGCAGCTCCAGTACGGAGTATGGCCAGACCGATACGGGGGCTCCATCAAGCTGCGTATCTTCTTGCCGGACTGACCCTCGCATCGCAATTGCTTGCACTGTTTCGTGATCGAATATTTGCAACAGGCTTTGGTGCTGGGCAAACACTCGATCTCTACTATGCGGCCTTTAAGATTCCAGATCTTGTCTTCGCTCTCATTGCATCCCTTGTGTCAGCATATGTGCTAATCCCGCTCATTGCTGGTTCGACAAAGAAAGAATCGAGAGAAATACTCTCACAAACAATCTCGTTCCTCGTCATTGGGGGCGGGATTATTTGTTCAGTATTGTGGTTCGTTATGCCGCAATTACTCTCACTCTTGTATCCTGGTTTTGCTGGTTCGCCTGATCTAGACAGCTTTATTTTCCTTTCGAGAATCCTGCTACTTCAGCCGATCCTTCTAGGCGTTTCAGGCATAGTTACGAGTG
>JAHJIK010000078.1 GCA_018823385.1 Patescibacteria group bacterium
AATGGGTTATTGGGAAACGAGTCTGAAAAGAATCTAGCATCATGATTGCTTTTTGTCTCTCTTTTACGTATCCTACGAGTAACGCCCCAGCGGCTTTTATTTTATTTATCCTTCTATGAATCGCGATTACCCCCTAGAGAAAGTGCGAAACTTCGGTATCGTCGCCCACGTTGACGCGGGCAAGACTACCACATCTGAACGTGTACTCTTTTATACTGGCTCACAGCACAAGATTGGAGAGGTGCACGAAGGTGAAACAACTACAGACTGGATGGAGCAGGAGCGTGAGCGTGGTATCACCATCACCGCAGCTGCTATCACTTGTTTCTGGACTCGTACTAACGAGCCGGACAAGAAAGACATGTCCAAGAAGTTCCGATTTAACGTTATCGACACCCCAGGACACATCGACTTTACTGCCGAGGTTAAGCGCTCAATGCGTGTACTCGATGGTGCTGTTGTAGTATTCGACGGAGTGGCCGGCGTTGAGCCGCAATCTGAAACTAACTGGCGCTATGCTGACGAAGCAGGCGTGCCTCGTATTTGTTTCATCAACAAACTAGACCGTACAGGAGCTTCATTTGAATCTTCATACGCATCTATTCTTGATCGTCTTTCAAAGAAAGCGGTTCGTGCACAGATCCCAATGGGGGCAGAGGGTGATTTTGAAGGAGTCATCGATCTTCTCTCAATGAAGGCATTTACCTTCTCCGGAAACATGGGAGAGGAGGTAACTGAAGGTGAGGTACCTGCTCAGTATGTAGAGGAGGCAACACAGTACCGTGCTGAACTCGTTGAGCGCATTGTTGAGCACGATGAAGCACAGCTTGCAGCGTTCTTTGAAGGAAATGAGCCAACACTTGCTGAACTAAAGGTAACGCTTCGAAAGGCAGTTATTGCTAACGAAATCTTCCCCGTATACACCGGTTCTGCTCTAAAGAACAAGGGAGTACAGCTCGTACTTGATGCTGTGGTGGACTATCTTCCATCACCACTCGACCTTCCACCGGTAAAGGGAATTAACCCTAAGACTGGAGAGGAGATTGAGCGAATGCCATCAGATTCTGAACCGTTTACAGCTCTTGCTTTCAAACTTCAGACCGACCCATTCGTTGGAGCCCTAACGTTCTTCCGTGTATATGCAGGTACGGTATCTGCTGGTTCATACGTATACAACGCAAACACAGGAACAAAGGAACGCGTTGGACGTATCGTTCGTCTTCAGGCTGATAAGCGAGAAGAGGTGGAGCAGGTATTCACGGGAGAAATTGCTGCACTCGTAGGTCTTAAGGATACAAAGACATCTCACACGCTGTGTGACGAGGCGAACCCAATCATTCTAGAAACTATTAAGTTCCCAGAACCAGTGGTGTCTCTTCGCATCGAGCCAAAGACAAAGGCAGACCAGGAGAAGATGGGACTTGCTCTTCGTAAGCTCTCTGATGAGGATCCAACCTTTAAGATTACAACTGACGAAGAAACAGCTGAGACTATCATGGCTGGTATGGGTGAGCTTCACCTTGAAATTCTCGTTGACCGTATGAAGCGAGAGTTCAATGTTGAGGCAAACGTTGGTAAGCCGCAGGTGGCATACCGCGAGACCATCATGGGAACTGCTGATGTCGACAACAAGTACATCAAGCAGACTGGAGGTAAGGGTCAGTACGGACACGTGAAGATTAAGGTTAAGCACCTTGAGCCGATTGATCCTGAGGCTAAGATTCCAAAAAACATTACTCGTGAGGACCACTTCGAGTTCATTAACAACATTAAGGGAGGTGTTATTCCGCAGGAATACATCCCAGCGGTTGAAAAGGGAATTCGAGAGACACTCTCACGCGGTATTCTTGCTGGATACCCAGTGGTAGACGTATCGGTTGAGCTGTATGACGGTTCATCACACGATGTGGACTCCTCAGAAATCGCCTTCAAGATTGCCGCATCTCAGGCGTTCCAAGAAGCAGCTCAGAAAGCTAAACCAGTTATCCTTGAGCCTATTATGAAGGTTGAGGTTGTTATCCCTGAGCAGTTCATGGGAGACATCACTGGAAACCTTTCAGGAAAGCGTGGAGCGATTGAAGGAATGGAGGATCGAGGTATGAACAAGGCCGTACACGCCAAAGTACCTCTTTCTGAGATGTTCGGATACACCACAACCCTTCGTTCTATGACTGAAGGACGCGGATCTATGACTATGGAGTTCGACCACTACGAGGTTGTACCATCAAACGTAGCGCAGGATATTATCGCAAGCCGAAACTAGTCGTTTCAAGCATTGTAAGAAAAAACCACCCCAGCGGTGGTTTTTTCTTGACCTATATAGCCATGGCGTGTACCTTAAGTAGTAACGCGATCCGGCGCTCTTTTTATCTGTTCCATACAGGAACTGGTGGGGAGACGCTGCGCGGGTATACGCCTAACGCCTTGGTCGCCTCTCATTTCCATGAAGGCAGGCGCGGCAAAGTTATCACTTTAGCACTGTAATTTCTAAACGTATGGCAGCAGAAGCATTTGATCGAAGCAAGCCGCACATGAACGTTGGTACTATCGGCCACGTTGACCACGGCAAGACTACCCTTACAGCGGGTATTCTAAACGTTCTCAACCTCAACTCTGACAAGGGCTACAAGGCTCGTGCAGAGAACGTTGACAACATTGACAACGCACCTGAAGAAAAGGCGCGTGGTATTACTATTGCCCTTCACCACTCAGAGTACGAGAGTCCTAACCGACACTACGCTCACATTGATGCACCAGGCCACGCCGACTACATCAAGAACATGATCACAGGAGCTGCCCAGATGGATGGCGCAGTACTTGTGGTTGCCGCGACCGACGGCGCTATGCCTCAGACCCGCGAACACATTCTCCTTGCAAAGCAGGTTGGTGTGCCTCGTCTTATCGTGTTCCTCAACAAGGTGGACATGGTAGATGACCAGGACATGGTAGACCTCGTTGAAGAGGAAATCCGTGAGCTTCTAACAAAGCAGGGCTTTGACGGAGCAACGACACCAGTTATCAAGGGATCTGGACTCAAGGCTCTTGAGGCTACATCTGCTGATGACGAGTGGGCAGTTAAGGTTCGGGAGCTTGTGGACACAATGGACACATACTTCCCACAGCCTGAGCGTGACCTAGACAAGCCATTCCTTATGCCAATCGAGGACATCTTCTCAATTGAAGGACGTGGAACTGTTATCACAGGACGCATCGAGCGCGGTGTTATCAAGGTTGGTGAGGAAGTGGAGATCGTTGGTCTTCAGCCTACAGCTAAGACAACCGTGACCGGAGTTGAGATGTTCAACAAGCAGCTACAGGAAGGACACGCTGGAGACAACGCAGGTATTCTTCTTCGAGGTACGAAGAAAGAGGACGTGCACCGTGGACAGGTTCTTGCTAAGACTGGTTCAGTAACACCTCACACAGAGTTCGAAGCAGAGGTATACATCCTCTCTAAGGACGAAGGTGGACGTCACACTCCATTCTTCTCAGGATACAAGCCTCAGTTCTACGTACGTACAACGGACGTAACTGGTGAGGTAACTCTTCCTGAAGGAAAGGAAATGGTTATGCCAGGAGACACGGTTACTTTCAAGGTAAAGCTTACAGCTCCTGTAGCTCTTGAAGAGAACTTCCGCTTCTCAGTACGTGAGGGTGGACGAACAGTTGGTGCTGGTGTTGTAACAAAGATCGTCGCATAAGCTTGTCTTTACTCGTATGGCTACCGTAACCAAAGTGAAGAAAGCAGATGCCGCAGGAGCTGCAGAGCCGAAGCTTCGCATTCGCGTGCGGGCATACGAGCACAAGATTCTTGACCTCTCAGTCAAGCAAATCATGGACACTGCAAATCGCTTCGACGCAACGATCGTAGGTCCCGTGCCACTTCCAACCGAAGTGAAGCGATGGACTGTTAACCGCTCAACATTCGTTCATAAGGACGCACGAGAGCAGTTTGAAATGCGAATCCACAAGCGTCTTATCGACATTATGTCGCCAAACCCGAAGATAATTGAGGCTCTGACGAACCTCTCCCTACCTTCTGGAGTGACGATTGATGTGAAGATGGCGTAACGGAAACGTTGCAGGAAAAACCGCCCCGATTGGGGCGGTTTTTCTATATATGTGGTATTACGAATGTGGACCAGCAAGAAAGGGAGCGACATGTCTGTGGAAATTATCCCCGGTTTTGATGAAGGCAAGTTTTGGAGGCTTGCCCAGCAGTTGCCAGGCAAGATTATTACTCACCACAGGCTCAGCGGCATGGTGCAGGAGCTTAAATGGGCGGGTTTTGTCGCGGCGGCGTACAGTCTCAGCGGAACCTGTATGTATAGTCCGAAACAGTTCGGAGAGAGCAGAGGAGATATCCCAACGGAGCAATGTATCAGAAACGCCAAGCGCCTTGCTCAAGCACCTGATCATCTCCTGAGCCGCCAATCGGGGCAATCTGAAAGAGGGCAGTGCGAAGGTGCTGTTCTAGGCCGTACGCACATCATTTCAGTCATGAGTGCGGCGGGCGACCTCGACGAGCTGAACGCAGCTATTTTATGCCACCAAATGGGTGATATGCGCGAGGGAGTGATTCAGCTGTTGCAGGATCAAAATGCTCTTTTTGGAAAGAAGCCTCAAGGTCTCACCCACTACTTGTAACGGGTGGAGAAACCCTGCGTATTTCGGTACGCAGGGTTTTCCTCATATATAAAGAGGCGTCCCGAATGTTCGCGGGACGCCTGTGACGCAGAAAGGTCGGTCAACCCCTCTTTGTCCGATGTGTTGTTACCGATGCCTTGTTACCATGGCAATCTCCATATAGGTTGGCCACACAAGCAGATTATCACAAATAGTTGCATTTCCTTCTCAACCCCTGTATAGTCCTGAGGTTGCTACGTACGTATGAGTTTCGGCTCTACGGACCAATGGCCGAGAGTTTTTCAAACACTCGCGCTATTGTCAGCGCGCTTTTATTTTACCCATGAAATTCATCCTGGCTCGAAAAGAACGAATGACCCAAATCTTCTCTGAAGACGGGACTGTGTTTGCAGGTACAGTACTCAAGACTGTACCTAACGTCGTAACCCAGGTTAAATCAGCTGAAACTGACGGATATACTGCAGTTCAGGTTGGTTTTGAAGATCAGAAAGCAGAGCGCCTCTCCAAAGCAGTACTTGGTCACCTTAAGGGAAAGGCTCTACGCGTCCTTAAGGAGTTCCGAGTTGAAGACACTGCAGACTATGCAGTAGGTACAGAAGTTGCTCTTGATACCTTCGCTGCTGGCGATGAGGTATCAGTAGCGGGTACCACAAAGGGAAAGGGATTCCAGGGTGTTGTTAAACGCCATGGTTTCCACGGAGGACGACGTTCACACGGTCAGAAGCACTCTGAGCGTGAGCCTGGTTCAATCGGCGGAGGTGGCCGTGCAGGAGGTCGTGTGGCTAAGGGTATGAAGATGGGTGGACGCATGGGTGGTGACCGCGTTACGGTTACTGGACTCAAGGTTCTCCATGTTGATACTGCTAAGGGTGAAATCATCATCTCAGGCGCAGTGCCGGGAGCTAAAGGAACCCTCGTAGAGGTAGTATCCAAGTAATAATTTTTGTATGGCAACTCCAAAAAAAGCACCAGTAAAGAAAGCAGCACCAAAGAAGACCGTTGAGGCGGGTGCTCTTGAAGCAACCATCTGGAACGCAGCTGGTACAAGCACTGGTACTATCGCTCTTCCTGCTGAAATCTTCGGAGCTGCATGGAATGCTGACCTTGTTCACCAGGTAGTAGTTGGAATGCAGGCTAACGCTCGTACATCTACTGCACACACTAAGTTCCGTGGTGAAGTTGCTGGAGGTGGTAAGAAGCCTTGGAAGCAGAAAGGAACTGGACGCGCTCGTCACGGATCTACTCGTTCTCCAATTTGGAAGGGAGGAGGTGTGACGCATGGTCCACGCGCTGAGAAAGACTACTCAGTAAAGATCAACCGCAAGATGCGTACGGCAGCTCTTATGTCAGTACTCTCACGCAAGTGGAAGGATGGTGAAGTGCTTTTTGTAGACAAGCTTTCATTTGCAGAGCCAAAGACTAAAGATGCACGTGCAGCGATCGTTGCTATTGCAAAAGGCTCAGGCGCTGATACTCTCGCAACAAAGCGAAAGAATGCAGCTGTGGTAGCGTTTAGTCAGAAAGACACTATCGCTGAGAAGTCATTTAGCAACATTGGTAGCCTTATGACAGAGGAGGTTCGAAACTTGAACCCAGTCGACCTCATGAATAAGAAGTTCCTTATTATCGAGAATCCTGCCGCTTCGTTTGAAGTACTAACAGGACGTATCGCTAAGAAGGCATAATTAATTACGTATGGCACTCTTTTCTTCAAAACCAAAGTCAACACAGCTCGCTCGCAAGGCGGCAGTGAATACTGACGGACGTCTTTCAAACGTTCTTACTAAGCCATGGCTGTCTGAGAAGGCTCTGATTGGTACTGAAGCTGGTGTCTATGTATTTGAGGTACCACCATCAGCTACAAAGACTGATGTTGCTGCTGCTGTCGAAGCCATTTATAAAGTTGCACCTCGTAAGGTGCGCATGGTTAACCTGCCCGCAAAGCGTAAGGCACTTCGTACTCGACGTGGTCTAGGAGCTCAGGCTGCTCGTCACAAAGCGTACGTATACCTTAAGAAGGGTGAAGCCATTCAGTTTGCATAATTGTTATGAAAACCTACAAGCCAACATCAAAGAGCCGTCGTAACATGACCACCGTCACGTACCGTGGCGTACTCTCAGGCGACAAGCCAATGAAGAGCCTGATGACGTACAAGAAGCGTCAGGGTGGACGAAACAACGCAGGACGCATCACTACTCGTCACCAGGGTGGAGGTCACAAGCGAATGTACCGTCATGTTGATTTCACTTACAACAAGATGGATATTCCAGCTCGAATCGAGACTGTTGAATATGATCCATACCGAACAGCTTTCATTTCACGTGTTGTGTACGCAGATGGAGAGCGCCGATATGTTCTTACTCCTAAGGACGTAAAGGTTGGAGATGTCTTCTCTGTTGGTGCTGCAGCACCCGTAAAGATTGCTAACCGCCTACCGCTATCAAAGATTCCTTCAGGAACATTTGTATACAACGTAGAGCTAAAGCCAGGAGCAGGAGCACGTATCGCTCGCTCAGCTGGTAACTACGCTGAAGTGGTGGCACACGATGCAGGATACGCGCAGCTTAAGCTTCCGTCTTCTGAGATCCGCAAGATCATCGACACCTGCTACGCATCAATCGGTGCTGTTGGTAACGAGGAGCAGCGTTTGGTAAAGATTGGTAAGGCAGGACGCTCACGATGGCTTGGAAAGCGCCCTACGGTTCGTGGTACTGCTATGAACCCGGTAGACCACCCACACGGAGGAGGTGAAGGCCGACAGGGACGTGGACTACGTCGCGCAAAGAGCAAGTGGGGTAAGCCTACTGGAAAGGGACAGAAGACCCGAACTCCAAAGAAGTACTCAAACAAATTCATTGTTTCCCGCCGAAAAGTTGGCAAGAAGCGATAAACAAAAGACCCGGTATGCCGGGTCTTTTGTTTATTCAGGAATACTTTATTTTCGCTTTAGGCTCCCGCTATTGGGTGGGTGATAAAATGGGTATATGTCGGAGCTAGGAATTCTTTTGAAGAATATGGAAGAGAGACTGGACGCGCGGTTTGAGCGTATAGAAACGCGTCTTGATTCTATGGACACAAAGTTCGACCGTATCGATACTAGACTTAACTCTATGGATCAAAAGATTGATGTATTGGCGAACAACGCACTCGATACAAACAGCAGTATTGTTTCTATAAATACGAAGTTGTCAGAACTTGATATTCGTACACTGGATATGCAGGAGAGTATTGAAATCCTTGTTACGGCTCAGGAGCGGGATAGTTTTACCCTTATCGATCACGAGAATCGAATACAGGTGTTGGAGAGCGATTAGAGCGCTTTTTGAATAATAGATACTATGTCTCGCAACTCGTCATCACTACTATTTGGACGTTCATCTGCAGGAGTGGTCCGGTATATAAACTCACGAGGTTCATACTTATAAACTCCAGCATCACCTTCTTTTCTAGGAAGAATATGCAAATGAAAATGAGGTACGGACTGACCGCCAATTTTCTCTTCGTTCCATGCGTAATTGAAACCTTGGGCGCCAAAGGCTTTGATTAGAGCATCCTTAAGCTGAACGCGCAGCTCCTCAATTGCGTCCTTCTCTTCGAACGTTAGGTCTTCATAGTAGATTGCGTGGCGTTTGGGCGAAATTAGTACATGGCCTGGAACGATTGGCGCTATCGTCGGAAAGGCAAAAGCAAAAGTGTTTTCTATAATGATTCTGCCTTTGGTTGTTTCGGGGGAGCAAAAAGCGCAACTCATACCCAAACTATAACTTAGTTCTCTAAAGGAATCTCGACTCGCTGTACGCCAAGTGCATACGGACCTACTTGGTACGGAGGGAAGATAATTACAAGAGTATCGCCGTCAACCACAAAGTTCTGGAAGTTAACCTCCATAGGAGTCGTGCCGTCCTCTAAGTACTCGGTATTAGCATACTCCCCAAGCTGCTCTCGCAGACTATCTCTCGAAAGACCGCTCACTGTCTCAAGATAGCCTGGGTCATTGGGGAACAAGTCCTTTAGAGTCATAAGGTCACCCGTATTGAGGTTAAAGGTGAATGTTCTGAAATATAGATTGGGGTGGGCGCCCATTGTATCGGCATAGATAGAGTATTCATACGAGACAGTTTTATCAGACGTATATGTGTTGTATTCAAAGCCCAGAGCCTGTTTGCGACCCTGATCATACCCAAACATCTCAATATCTTCTGGAGTGAGAGAATCGAATCCTCCGTTACGCTTGAATTCCGCAATAGTTTCCTCCTGGAAGTCCCGCATAAGGGAAACGGCCTCTGTATCAGCTTTCACCCCTACAGACGCTGAAAGAGGGGTTTTTGAGGGATACACAGCCTGTATGTCGTAGTACTGAGTTGTTTCACTGAAGGTTTGGGGCTCAGGCTCAACAAAGGCAGGCACAGGTACTTCAAATCCTGGCGGAGGAGTTGTTGCCATGTACCAGATAAGGCTGCCGAGGATAATAAAACCGAGGAGTCCGGCTCCAAGTGCACTCTGTGTCTTTTCGTTCATATGGCCAGTATACCCTATACATATTGGGCCTCGTCGTGGTGACGAGGCCCAAATCCCTCAGCAGCTTGCATGGTCCCGTTTTGGGGGTGGAAGAGGCTGCGGAGAAGGTATTGGCTTGGGTGGCTCATAGGGTGGAAGGGGGTCAAGTCCAGCCTTCATTCCCAATACACTCACCGCCCAAGCTATTGCTTTGAAATCCAACATGGCACAGCCCTCGGGTCAGGAATTCGGCGTGATTGCCACCTGCCCGCATATGGAAAATACCACGCACATGCCCCAAAGGTTTCAAAACACCTGTGGAATTTGACACGAGCCTTACTTTCATATAGATTTTAGCTATCTCGCGCTTGCGCGGGTTTTTACTTCGCATGTCCCGATCACTCAAAAAAGGCCCCTATATCAACCTCGACCTTCTAAAGAAGATTGAGGGCAAAAAGCCGAACGATACTCCGTCTATTAAGACGTGGGCTCGTAACAGCACTATTGCACCAGAAATGGTGGGCTTTACCTTTGGTGTACACAACGGTATGAAGCACATCGATGTGCTTGTAACTGAGGACATGGTTGGACACCACCTAGGTGAGTTTTCATCATCGAAGAAATTCCTGCGACACGGAGGAAAGATGCAGAAGGAGCTTGAGCAGAAGAAGAAGGATTCTGAGATTGCAGCTGCAAAGGCCGCCAAGGCAGCACCTGCTGCTAAAAAAAAATAAGATATGAAGGCTGAACTCACTAGCTACAACCAGACTCCTCGCAAGGTTCGCCTTGTGACTGATATGGTAAAAGGAAAGAAGGTGTCAGAGGCAGTTGCTGCTCTGGCCTTCCTTCCTAAGCGTGCTGCTGAGCCAATTCAGAAGCTTATTCTTTCTGCTGCAGCGAATGCTAAGTCAACCGGAGCTGATATGGAGACTCTTCGTGTGAAGAACATCACTGTAGACAGCGCTGGAATGCTTATGCGCTTCATGCCTCGTGCTATGGGACGCTCAGCTCCTATCCGACGCCGCAAAAGCCGCGTTATGGTTACTCTTTCCACAGACGCAAAATAAATCATGACTCACACCGTACATCCTTACGCACACCGACTTGGCATTATTCGCGATTGGCGAAGCCGATGGTTTGCTACAGATAAGAAATCATTCCGCGAGAATATTGCGGTAGATGCTGCTATCCGCGGTTTCCTTAAGAAGCGCCTTCGATCAATGCATGTTGCTGAGATTGAAATCGAGCGAACACAGAGCGAGGTGCGTGTAATCCTACACACAGCTCGTCCAGGTCTTGTTATTGGTCGTTCAGGTGAGAATGCTACAAAGCTCCGCAAGGAACTTACTTCAGTAGTACACAAAGCATCACCAAAGCACGATCGTGCCGTTAAGCTCGACATCATGGAGATTCGACAGCCTGAGACAAGTGCTGCCGTTATTGGATTCATGGTTGCTGAAGGTCTTGAGAAGCGTATGCCATTCCGTCGTGTGCTTAAGCAGACAGTGGAGAAGGTAATGGCAACTCGTGATGTTCTCGGTGTTCGTATCATGGTGTCAGGTCGCCTTGGCGGTTCTGACATGGCTCGTACTGAGCAGATCAAGCGTGGTCGTGTGCCGCTTCAGACGTTCCGTGCAAACATTGATTACGCTCACCAGGAGGCAAACCTTCCGTACGGTGTAATTGGTATCAAGGTGTGGGTCTACCTTGGTGATGAGCACGTAAACCGCGATAGCAAATAAGCCTATGTTGTTCCCAAAGAAAGTAAAACACCGAAAGTGGCAGACAGGACGAAAGAGTCCTGAGAAGCTAGCTCGCCCTGATACACGTGGTACCAAGGTTTCTTTTGGCGCATACGGCATGAAGGCTATCACTGGTTCTCGTATCACTTCAAACCAGATTGAAGCTGCTCGTAAAGTGCTTACTCGTGCTACGGGTAAGACAGGAAAGATGTGGATTCGTATCTTCCCAGATCGACCAATCACGAAGAAGCCTGCTGAGGTGGGAATGGGTAAGGGTAAGGGAGATCCAGATCACTTCGTATTCCAGGTGCAGCCAGGTCGTGTTCTTTTTGAACTAGACGGAGTAAGCGAGTCTGTCGCACGCGATGCAATTCGCCGTGCAGGTGGAAAGCTTCCGCTAAAAGTAAATACGGTCACCCGTTCATAATTTTCGTATGGCTAAGAAAACAAATTACAAGGAGAAGAACATTGAGGAGCTCACCAAACTATTGGCTGAGAAGCGTGAGGAGCACCGACAGATTCGGTTCCAGTCAGCTGGAGCGAAAGCTAAGGACAGCAACGCATCTTCAAAGGTTCGAAAGGAGATCGCTCGTATTATGACTGAGCTTGGGGTTAAAGACCTTGCATAAACTTATATGGAACAGAAAACAACAAAACCCCAGACTTTCCGAGGCGTTGTCGTAAAGACAGCGATGAAAGATACCGCAACGGTTGAGGTGTCTCGCTACGTAATGCATCCAAAGTACAAGAAGTACCAGACACGTACTCAGAAGTACCTTGTGCATGACCCAGAGAACACTGTAAAGGTTGGTGATGAGGTAACTATCGAAGGATGCCGCCCAATCTCAAAGCTGAAGCGATTTAAAATTGTAACTTCTTAAGTATGTTGCAGACACAAACAATCGTTCACGTTGCAGATAACTCAGGTGCCAAAGTGGCGCGAATCTTCAAAGTACTCGGAGGATCAAAGCGACGATACGCTGAAATTGGTGATGTAGTTGTTGTGTCAGTACAGACTGCAGAGCCACGTAAGGCGGTTAAGAAGAAAGATATTTATAAAGCAGTGGTAGTTCGTCAGCGTAAGCCATATCGTCGTGCAAACGGCTCATACATCCGCTTCGATGATAACGCTGTTGTTCTTATTGAGAAGCAGGGTAAGGAGATGGGACCTAAGGGTAACCGTGTATTCGGTCCTGTACCACGCGACCTCGTCGAGCGCGGATGGCAGAACATTGCCTCACTAGCCCCTGAAGTTGTCTAACCTATACGCTTATGAAGATGAAACTAAAAAAAGGAGACCAGGTGGTAGTTGTAACTGGAAAAGATAAGGGAAAGACTGGAGCAATTCTTCAGGTTATTGCCGACGAGAACCGAATTGTTGTTGATGGCGTTGGTATGATCAAGCGTCACATCAAGAAGACTCGCGGCCAGGCTGGACAGATTGTTGAGCGCCCTGCATCAATCCATGCTTCAAACGTTATGTTCATGGACCCGAAAGAGAAGAAGGGTACACGCATTGGTCGTAAGGTTGAAGACGGCAAGATTGTCCGCGTTGCTAAGAAGAGTGGGACCACCCTCTCATAATGTATTTACGTATGATGCTTTCAAAAACACGACAGGAAGAAGGATATAAGGCTCTTGCAGAAGAGTTTGGATACACAAACGTTATGGCTGCTCCTCGCATCCTAAAGATCGTTGTATCTTCAGGCGTTGGAAAGGCTCGTGACAAGAACCGAAACAAGGTAGTTGAGGATCGTCTTGCAAAGATCACTGGTCAGAAGCCTGCTGAGCGCGTTGCACGTCAGTCAATCGCTTCATTCAAGCTTCGTGAGGGTGAAATCGTTGGATACCAGTCAACACTTCGTGGCGCACGTATGTACGACTTCCTCGATAAGCTTATTCATATCGCACTTCCTCGTACTCGAGACTTCCGTGGCCTTAACATCAGCGCTGTTGATGGAATGGGTAACCTAACAATCGGTATCAAGGAGCACACAATCTTCCCGGAGATTGCAGACGAGGAGCTTAAGGACGTGTTTGGTCTTGCCGTTACGGTTGTAACAACTGCAAAGACCAAGAAGGAGGCTGAGGCTTTCTTTAAGCACATGGGAATCCCGTTTAAGGCATAGTGCCCAAACAAAGCAAAAAGGCCCTGTAGAGGGCCTTTTTGCTTTGTTTGGGCAGTGGTATACATAGTACAGACAGCTAACACTTGGGAGAGTAGCTATGGACACGAGAGATCGCTCGCTTCTTATGTTGGGTGACGTTTTCTTCGCTAACAGTCACCACGACCTAACTGCTGAAGAGCTGCGCGACATCTTCCCGCAGCTCGGCATCGACGATTTGGTTATTGCGATGTATGCAGGACGTCTGGGCACTATCGAGGGGCGCCATGTACTTGAATCGACACACTACAAAACGTGTCCCAATGAAGACTGGCAGGTCCTCACAATATTTAAGGACTTGGGCGCATTTGGTGTTGAATTACTGCACTTTTGCAATTACGTCGTCAGACATGTCGACACACTAACCTCGTCGAAGTTAATCGCTACACCGGTACGCACTGATAATGGAGAAAGAGTCTTAGCTGCGTCGTTCGCGGCGAGTCAACCACATATTTCGCTGTATGAGCCTGCATCTACGCCAGAAACCAAGGAAGTTACCTGGCTTACATACCGTCTGTAACGGCCAATAAAACGCCTCTTCGTCATCGACGGAGGGGCGTTTTCTTCATTAGTTTGACAGCGTATTTGCTTGCTGATAGTATGCCTGAAGCTCGGACCGAGCTATTTTTCGTATGGCCAAAACATCACAAATTGCCCGCAACGCCAAAAAGATACGGCTTTCGGAGAAGTACGCTGAAAAGCGGGCTGCTCTTAAAGCTGCTGGAGACTATGACGGACTGCAGGCACTTCCAAAAAACGCTTCACCAGTACGTGTGAAGAATCGTTGTGCTGTAACAGGTCGTGCACACGGCTACATGCGATCGTTCGGTCTATCTCGTATTGCTTTCCGCGAGCTTGCTCGTGAAGGAAAGATTCCGGGCGTAAAGAAAGCATCATGGTAAGCGACCGCGTAGGAGATTTCATTATTCGCCTTAAGAATGCTGGTGCAATCAGCAACACTAAGGTTGTAGCCCCACACTCAAAGCACATTGAGGAGATTGCTTTTAAGCTTAAGAAGCTTGGATACGTAGAAGAGGTTAAGGTAACTAACGACACTCCAAAGACTATCGAGGTAACCCTTGCATATGATGATCGTGGTAACCACAAGATCAAGGGTGTAAAGCGTGTATCAAAGCCAGGTCGTCGTATGTATGTTTCAGCAACTGAAGCACACAGCGTAAAGAATGGTCTTGGAGCTCGTCTTATCTCAACTCCTCGTGGCGTTCTGACTGACAGCGAAGCACGTAAGGTTAATGCAGGAGGTGAAAGCCTTTTCGAGATCTGGTAAACGAATATGTCACGACTTGCTAAAAAACCAATTGCATACGCAAACTCAGTACAGGTAACATCTGCCGACGGTATCCTTACTGTTAAGGGTCCTAAAGAGACACTTACTCGTTCTGTACACCCATCAGTTTCAATCACTGTTGAGCCAGAAGGTGTGGTGATCACTCCAGTAAACTCAAGTAAGCTTGCAAAGGCTCTTACCGGTACATTCGCCGCACACGTACGCGCTATGGTTGATGGAGTTGTTACTCCTTTCAAAAAAGTTCTTCAG
>JAHJIK010000079.1 GCA_018823385.1 Patescibacteria group bacterium
CGTTTCCCAATAACCCATTAGACATCGGGAGGAACCTGTTATGTCAGTTGTGGACCCCGGCGTATTCGTAGTTATTGAAATTGATCGTGGTATTGAGTTTTTGGTAAATCTTGGATTCAGGGCATTTGAACCGCCGCCAGTTAAGGTGGAACAGATAACCAGGCTATGCGAGGTGGATGGATGCCAAGTCCGAATCCCCCTCAAATTAGCGAGATTGAAGCCTCGTCCTCCGCTCGCTGAAGGTACTGGCGTCTTTTTCAACTTTCTCAACAACACTGTTGCCTGGTTTGAGGGTGACGAGCGGCGCCTCATCTTGCGAGGTGAAGAGAAGGATCTCACTGTACACCGCTTCTTTAAAGAAGAAATCGTCTTCTGATCCAGTTCCTACAACTATCGCGAAGCACGTCCCTAACCCGGACGTGTTTTACGTTTGAGCCAACAAATACAGGGTAAAAGAAAAGCGCACCCTTTCGGATGCGCTTTTCTTTTGGTATTTAAATTACCAAGCGAAGTGAGCAAATGCCTTGTTGCTCTCTGCCATGCGGTGCATGTCATCACGCTTCTTCACAGCATCACCTTCGTTCTTAACGGCCATCAAGATTTCGTTTGCAAGCTTCTCAGCCATTGGCTTTCCTTTCTTGGCACGAGCTGCATTGATGAGCCATCGGTACGCAAGAGATACGCGGCGCTGCTGCGGTACCTCACGAGGAACCTGGTAGTTTGCACCTCCCACACGTCGTGAGCGAACCTCCATAAGTGGAGCTACGTTACGAATTGCTGTCTCAAATGTCTCAAGCGGGTCAAGTTCGTTTGAACGGATGATCTCTAGAGCATCGTACACAACCGTTCGAGCTGTATCCTTCTTTCCATCAAGCATTACAGTGTTGATGAAACGAGTAATAGCCTCTGAACCGTATTCAGCATCTGGGCGTCGTGGGTGCTTATTCTTTAGGGGTCGTCGCATGGTGTTGTATTAAATTGCTTACGCCTTAGGCTTCTTAGCTCCGTATCGTGATCGTCCACGTCGACGCTTATCAATACCAGCAGTATCGAGACGTCCACGAACAATAGTGTACTGAACACCAATGTCTTTCACGCGTCCACCACGTAGAGTAACCACTGAGTGCTCCTGGAGGTTGTGTCCCTCTCCTGGAATGTATGCAGTTACCTCCATACCGTTGGTTAGACGTACACGAGCAATCTTTCGGATAGCTGAGTTAGGCTTGCGGGGAGTCTTGGTTGTTACTTTCACACATACACCACGCTTGAAAGGAGATGGGTAGAAGGTAGGGCGATTCTTAAGCGCGTTGAAACCGCGTCCAAGGGCAACTACCTTTGACTTTCGTGATTTGCTCTTACGAGCCTTCTTTGCAAGCTGATTGATTGTGGCCATGTGGCAAGTAAAAACTCCCCTGGGGAGCTTCTGAGACTATATAAGAAAGCGCAGAAGAATGCAAATACGCCAAGGTTTCCATATTTACGGAATATCTTCTTGAGCATTTCCCTATTCTGGTTTTTGTAGGGTATATCCCATGAAAGCCTATATATACTCACTTTTGCTGGTTCTTTTGCTTGTACCCTGTTCGGTTTACGCAGTGTATGACCCAGATTTTCAGAATCAGGGCTCATTAACAGCTGATTTTAAGATCAACTACGTTTCATTGCGCGAATACCGGCAGGGTGAGATGACACAGCTCTTCACCCCCACCTATATAGAGGTACCAGTCTCATATCGATTAGCGGAAACGCTTGGAGGAGTGGATGACATCGAGGAGTTTAGACACGATATCAATACATATCGAACATACCTTCAAATATGGCGCGGCGAGCCGTACGAGAATCCTGAGCGTATCTATGAAGCAGACATAAGTGCAACGATTGCAGGTATTCACCTCTTTACCTCCCCTGCTTCAGGCGAGGACTATTTCATTACCATATCCATTTCGGACGAGCTGATCGAAGGAGGGTGTGACGGGACCGCGTGCAGCGTACTCTCGATTCGTGAGTTTTTTGCTCAACCAAAGGATTCCGGCCAACCTTCTCCACGAGCATATGATGGCTTTGCGTTCCATATTATTCACCAAGACCTCTACTCTAATGTCTTGTTCGTACCTGGGATAAAAGGGAGTCGATTGTATGTTGGAGAGGCCGACTGCGACGACGAATGTGCTGAAAAGGTGTGGGAGCCATCGAGTAACAATGATGTGCATAAATTATTTCTGAATCAAGACGGGAGCAGTATTCGAGACGATGTATTCACAAAACCTTCTGATGTTATTGATCGAGTGTTACTCACCGGTATCTATGGCTCCTTTATTCAGATACTCAACGACTTGGGTGGCGATGGAGAAACACCACTTGAATATGAAGCATTCGCATATGACTGGCGACTCTCTCTTCCGGATTTGATATCGAAGGGAGTACAAACTGAGAACCGTATCTACTTTGCCAGCACTACCGAACCATCAGTACTCTTATCTGCGGTTAATCGATTGCAAGAGATTTCAAAAACTAAAAAGGTTTCTCTTATTGCGCACTCTAATGGCGGACTGCTTGTTAAGGCACTTATCAATTTTCTTGGTGAGGAGAGAGCGAAAGAAATAATCGACTCAATTATTTTCATTGGTGTTCCACAAACAGGAGCACCGCAAGCAATCGGGTCGTTACTGTATGGGTATCGAGAAGGAATTCCATGGAAACTTCCCTTCATTGTAAGCACCGAAGTTGCCAGAACATTCGCTGAGAATTCTCCTATGGGGTATCACCTACTACCGTCTGATACGTATATACAAAACTCAGATGATCCAGTCATTACTGGTGATGCGTCCATCAACTCCTTCTACGACCTATCAACCTTCCTCACCACTCCCGACACAACTCGCTCCAACATATTGAATGCTGATCTACTCAAGTATGCAGACGGTATTCATACTGAACTTGATAGCTGGACTCCGCCTGCGGGAATTGAGCTGTACCAGATTGCTGGCTTTGGCGTGCAGACTATTTCAGGAATCGAATACTACGATGATTGCGTATTAATACTGTGTAAAACAAAGTATCGCCCCACCTTTACGGAGCGTGGTGACGGCGTTGTTCCAGTAGAAAGCGCTGTACTCATACCTGAATCAGAACACGTACACAATTTCTGGATTGATCTTCGCGAGCACAAGACTATGCTCACGCAAAAGGATCATGGGAGCCTTCTTGATATTCCTGAAGTACAGGAGTTTGTGCAGAATATTATCTCCTCAACTACTGATTCAGTCCCTGCAACAATCTCATCAACAGAACCGGTGGCATCAGACCGAAAGTGGTTTCATATTTTTCTTCACTCCCCTCTTGCACTCAGTGCCACTGACTCAAGCGGAAACTATTCTGGTCCAGGTAGTGATGGAGAATGGATTTCAGACATACCCGATTCAAAATACGGAGTGTTTGGTGAGACACAGTTTCTATTAGTTCCCGCAGATGAGTCATATGATGTGTCGCTCGACGCGTATGACGCTGGAGAGTTCACACTTGAAGTTCAGGTAACAGAAGACGGAACGGTTATCGAAGAACAATCGTTCCAACAGGTTCCAAATACCAATCTCACTGAAGCAACACTTCACCTTGAACCGTTCAGTGCTGACGCTGAACTTACTATTGATATTAATGGAGACGGCACCGTCGATTCTGTGCTTGAGCCAGGTATGCAACAACAAACACGTCCCACAAAAAACATCTCGTCTCGACCACATGTCCCTGAGCTACCTACCATTTCACTAACCAGTGAGTACACGTCGAGTACAGAAGCCTTTGAAGTTACCGCGATCGCACCTGCAGTTGAACTACAAGAGACTAAGACGATTCCTGACAGTGCTGTTGCGGGGCCTTCAACAACAGAAGTGAAGTCGATTCCACATCAATCGACATTTGTTGAGCGCCTACTATCTGTACTTCAACACGTTATGTCGTGGCTCCTGCACTTATTTACCTTCTGAGCGATACTGCTGCTTAATTTGTTGATACACATTCTCAGTACCAGGATTCTTTGCATTTGCATCTTTGTTAAACAACTGTGCAGGGTACTTCTCTTTCACCTTATCCAACTTCTCGTTCACGATAGTTTCAACATCAATACCCAACAGCACCGCCATGTCGAAAGAATATATGAGTACATCAGCTAGCTCGCTGCGAATCTTTTCCATTTTCTTTGCATCACTCTTCACTTCTTCAAGTTCTTGATTGTCCCATTGAAATATCTCAAGCAATTCAGCACCTTCTATCAAAATTGATTTAGCTACGTCAGCTGGACGAAGCTTGTCCCAGCTTCGCTCCTTCAAATATGCTCGGATTCTGCTCTCAAATTCTTTCATTACTCTAGTATATACGAAGACATGAAGTTGAATTTAAACTTGACATATACCAGCTGCTATGTTTAATTACAGACCAGTGTGACTCGAGGAGAGCAAAGATGTCTGAGACCAGACTGGTGTTCATTTCTTACTTCTGTCTGCCAAACTACGCTGGCAGAGATCCTGGGCAACATCAATTCTCAAGCTCAACTTTCGGATTCGGCGAAATGACCGTTGAGGTCGACTTCCCAATCCGAAACCGCCACGACCTGTCTCGTGCGCTTGAAATTGGTCTCGCCAAGCAAGGCATAACCGGCCGAGTCATCTCTGTTATAAGTTGGCAATTCTACGAATAACCCCAACCCACCGGCGGAAAACCTGCTTCGGTGGGTTTTTTGTATATGAAACTGTCCTTGACCAGTTAATATTGACAAGTGTACAGTTACTGTGTCATTATATCCTCCTACCTACCAAACGACGACTAGGAGAGTACATTTTGCCAAGATCACAAAATACTGCACCGGATCCGATCGACATCGCGGTCGGCGCCCGCATGCGTGTGCGTCGCAAGACGCTCGGCCTCACGCAGACGGCCCTTGCCGAAGCCCTCGGCATTACCTTCCAACAGGTGCAGAAGTATGAACGCGGCGCCAACCGCGTATCAGCTTCAATGCTGGTGCGGGCGGCCAAGCGGCTCGACTGCCCGGTGGCGTTCCTCGTTGGCGAGGAGCCCGGTGGGTTCCCCACCGACGATACCCTGCTGACCATGCTGGCTTCCCCCGGCGCCATCGACCTGCTGCACGCATACACGGCGGTCGAAGACGCTCAGAGCCGTACGGCCGTGGTCAGCGTCGCCCGCGCGCTTGCTGGCGGCGAAGCCAACAGCAGGAAAAAAGTCGGTGCGACCATGGACTAAGCCATCGGCTTCGTTCTCAAAACCAAAGACGGCCCGCTCACCAGAGTGGGCCGTTACTTTATCTACCCATTTGTATACAGAGTCCCTTTCAACCAATTTTCAACAATTCTTCTGCTGTGGGGAAAGATATTCTCTGGTAACTCATTTGGGTCACACCAATACCAGCCCTTCGACTTATCAGGCTCAGCGGTAACTGGTTCACCTGATTTCCATTCCAAAAGCACACCGATAGTTACATAATGCTTTTCATACTCAATATCGTTTGATATGGAGACCACTCCTTTAGTTACAACATCAGTTAGCCCTGTCTCTTCTTCAAGCTCACGTATCGCACACCCTTCAAATGATTCTCCGTGTTCGAGGTGTCCGCCCGGTAACTGCCAAGCGCCTTTCCCAAAACTCGAAATGCGCTCACCAATAAGTACGAGGCCGTCTTTAACCACAAGACAACCGACCCCTACCTTTGGTCGGTTAGCCTCCATACTATCCAACCAACAATCTAAACACGCTCTGCACGAGTAGTGAGAACGGTTTTGCCAAGAACATACTGAAAATAAAGAGAATAAGAATAAGAGAGAAAATACCTCCTCGCATTATCTTCTCCTCAAAATCACGGAACATAAGAGAGAAGCGTGTTGGAAGCAATCCACGAAGTACCGTATATCCATCAAGTGGCGGCAACGGTATCAAGTTAAACATTCCAAGGAAGAGATTAACGAACGCGATAGTCGCAGCTGGTGCGGTAAACGCTTCAAGGCCTGTCCCGAAGGTGAAGCGCGCTACAAGAGCGAATATGACCGCGAGAAGGAGGTTCGTACCAACTCCTGCAAAACCAACGATTGCTTCGCCCCAGCGAGCATTCTTGAGGTTGTAGGGGTTGTATGGCACGGGCTTAGCCCAGCCAAACAGCAATGTGGACTGTGAAAGCACCAAAAGGCCTGGGATAAGGATTGAGCCAACCAGATCAATGTGAGGTACTGGATTGAGGGTGAGCCGGCCTGCGAGCTTCGCTGTTGGGTCCCCAAGCGCATATGCGGCGTATCCGTGAGCCACTTCGTGGATGATAATAGAGACGATAAGAACGGTGAGGGTGAAAAGTATTGATTCCATGGAAATTTGCGTAAAAACGTGTCCTTATGCTAGCATGACGGAACTATGTCACGAAGCTGCGATATAACTGGAAAGAGCTCACAAGTCGGTGGACGGTACTCAAACCGTACCCGTGCTACACAGTTCAATCCAACAGGAAAAGTGCGCCGACAAGCTAATATCCAGAAGCGTCGTATCTTCGTACCTGAGCTTGGACAGACCGTCCTTCTCAACATCTCAACTGCGGCCCTCCGCACTATCAAGAAGAACGGCGCCTTTGCCACCCTCAAGAAAGCAGGACTCATCTCCTAAAGAAACAGCCCCGAACGGGGCCTTTCTTTTATCTCACCGTTAGCACCTGCCCGTCTGAGGTGAACGTAACGGTACCGTCCGTAGCAGTGGAGAGCATGCGGGCGCCACGCTCTCGTATTCTGTCGACGACTTCTGTATGCGGGTGTCCGTATGAGTTGTCTTCTCCTGCTGAGATAACAACATACTGCGGATGTACGGCAGTAATCCATTCTTCAGACGTAGAAGTGCGAGACCCGTGGTGCCCCGCCTTTAATACATCACTCGCCAAGTGTTCTCCATCCAAATCGACTAACCAATCTTCTACACTGATTGGTGCGTCTCCAGTTAATAGGAATTCAGACTCTCCGTACACCACCCGCACGACAATTGATGCGGTGTTTGTTTCCAGATTTGTCACATCCCTATCGGGATACAAAATATCTGCGTATGCGCCCCCACCAAGATGTAGTCGCATTCCTCGTTTAGCCAATATCGTGTTTACTCTTTCACTCGTAACCGCAGCTGCAAGTGAATCAACGTAACTGCTGTCGCCTTCAACACCCGACTCGACATATGTCCCAACAGCATATCGATTAAATACTTCGGTGAGTCCCGCTATGTGATCTTTGTCAGGGTGTGTGGCGAGCACCACATCAATACTGCGATCAAATATTCCCATGCGCTTGGGAAGCTCGCGCAGCACTGAGCGATCAGGACCTCCATCGATAAGGAGCTGAACACCAGTTGGACTTTCTATGAAAATAGAGTCACCTTGTCCGATGTCCAGAAAGGAGACCGTGAGTTCATGCTTAATTGGCGCAAGTAGCTGAATTGCTATCAAAATATTAAAAGCACTAATAGTTACGAGCGCCAGTAATGCGAGTGGGGTGGTTTTTTTCATTATATGGAGCGTCTATACCGTCTGTATAAAATAAGTATACTGTCTCTAATGGACAAGTTTCCCAAGCCTCCAATTGATCGACCTGCCAAGACTATTGAAGAGATGGAAAACGAGATTGATTCTCTACTCCTAACCCTGCCCTTACCAATCCGCGAAAGATGGGAATCGGAGAATGAATCTCTTTCTACGAACCATCAACTATCATCACTTAAACAGTTTATTGAGAAGCGACGCCTTGCTGTGATTGAGCGTGCTGATACCTCAATAACAGAAAAGCCATCACACGTTGCTGTCGAGCATTCCTACCCACTGGCAATCGCTAAATTGATTGAAAGTGTTGAATCAGAAGAACACAATCTTTTAGGATCTGGAATGGCAGGCAGAGTAGTGGCGTCAATCCGCCAACCTGCTGTTTGCTACAAAGTAATGTATCCGAAGGAAAAATTACCGGCTGGCACTAATAGTGTAACCACCGAAGCAGACATTCAGGATAAGATTTATAATCTCGGTCCAGTCGCGGGAGTTCACGTGCCTCGCGTACATGTATATGTCGAAGATGAGCATGCACACGCAATTCGTATGGAAACAATAATTGGGTGCTCCTTGCGAGATATCCTCCATGGACGTGCAGAGTGGCCAGAAACATTCGATTTTGAGTCCTTCTTTACTTCTCTAGAACAGTTTGTTGAGCACATGCATGAAAACGGCTACCATCACCGAGATCTGCACGACGGTAATGTGATGATTGACTACGCAACCGGGCAGCCCCGCGTTATTGATTTTGGCTATGCTAAGCGAGGTGACGACTACGACAACATATACCGACAAAATGTCATTGAGGCTGGACAAATAAAGGAACTTGTGTTACCATCCGATTTAGGGAGTCTGCAAAGTCTCAAGAAGATGGTGCGTACTGCATCTCTTCAGCACATCAAAAAAGGGGTATGACTATGAATTTGAGCATCAGCGTTCAAGAGGAGGTGCGAGAAATCGTGCCGCAACTTCAGCTGGGACAGCACCAGCAAATCGGTGACACGGGGCTTTTCGTGGCTCACCAAACCACCGAGATGGACGACTCAAGATTTACTCTCGTTTCGTCTCTGGAAATCGATGGGAGAACATACAACATCTACAGTGCTACCTAAATGGGCAGGATTTCACATCCTGCCCATAACTACGTCTACCCTTCAGCACACCTTCACTCTCAAAAGTGATAATATGGGGACATATGACATACGAACCCCGCACATTCAATCTTCCTGAACTAAAGAACATCTCTGCAGAGCAGATCAAAGTACACCTTGGTCTGTACGAAGGATACGTAAAGCACACCAATGTAATCATGGAAAAGATTGCGAAACTTAAAGAAGAAGACGCTGAAGGAAATGCATACATCATTGCAGAACTGCGTCGTCGTCTTGGGTTTGAGTTCGATGGTATGCGTATGCACGAATACTATTTCGAACAACTAGAAGATGGACGTGCTGATGCTGCGACTGACTCTCCTCTTGCTGGAGCTGCAACTGAGAAGTATGGAAGCTGGGACGGGTTCACGGCACACCTTCGAGAAGTTGCCGGTACCCGCGGTATTGGATGGACCGTTCTGTACTACGACCCTTCACGAAAGACACTCCACACCGCATGGGTTGGCGATCATGAACTTGGTCAGCTTGCAGGACTTCCAATCCTTCTTGCTATCGACATGTGGGAGCATGCGTACATGGTTGACTATGTACCTGCAGAGAAGAAGTCATACGTTGAAGCATTCCTTGAGAACCTTAACTGGGATGTGGTTGAGCGTCGGTTCGTAAACGTAGCGGTTTAGTTTTTTGGTAACAGAAAGCGCTCAGGTATC
>JAHJIK010000004.1 GCA_018823385.1 Patescibacteria group bacterium
GGAATCTCTTCCTTGGTTGCAGGGTTAATGGCCATCAATCCTTCAAGCTGTACCCCTATCTTATCTTTATTCTCTGAGCGCTCACGCTCCGTTTTGGTAACAGTTGTATCAATATATTTCTGAACAACAGACGTGTTCTTCAGTGAATCAAGTACGGTTGCAACAAGCGGATGCTCTGGGGCTAGTACTACATACGTAGCACCGAAAATAGTATCGGGACGTGTGGTGAATACTTCGATAGTTTCCTCGCGCCCAGATAGCGCAAAGAAGAGTTTGGCTCCTTCGGACTTTCCAATCCATGCACGCTGCGCATCCTTAATATCTTCACGCCAAGGAAGTGGGTCAAGATCTGACAGCAATCTATCTGCATATCCGGTGATTTTCATAAACCACTGGGTAAGTCGCTTCTCTTCAACAGGTGTACCGCAGCGTTCACACGCACCATCAACTACCTGCTCATTTGCAAGCACGGTCTGGTCTTTAGGACACCACTTTACTGACGCTTCTCTTCGCTCCGCAAGGTTGTTTTCATAGAACTTAGTGAAGAGCCACTGTGTCCATTTGTAGTATGAAGGGTCACAGGTAGCGACTTCTTTAGACCAATCAAAAGAGGCGCCCATAGACTTCAACTGCTCGCGCATCTTTTCCATGTTGCTGTACGTCCACTCCTTTGGATCAAGACCACGCTTAATCGCAGCGTTTTCGGCAGGAAGACCAAAGGCATCGAACCCAATTGGGAAGAGCACATTTTTGCCTGTTGCACGCAGATATCGTGCGTATATATCAGGCATGGCATATGCATAC
The DNA here is from genome assembly GCA_018823385.1 of Patescibacteria group bacterium. Taxonomy (GTDB): domain Bacteria; phylum Patescibacteriota; class Minisyncoccia; order Phycocordibacterales; family Phycocordibacteraceae; genus C7867-001. The sequence continues at coordinate 805 of JAHJIK010000004.1, forward strand.
CAGTGGCCGGTGTGCAGGTCACCTGAAGGATATGGAAACTCAAAGAGTAGGTAGAACTTTTCCTTCTCGGTATCAGTTAAGTCGGCCGTGTACAGGTCAAGGTCTGCCCATTTCTGTTGAGCATTCTTCTCAATTGATTGGTGATCGTACCCTTTCATACTCTCTATAGAGGTTTTGCGTATGGGCGGTATATTTCAGGATCGATAGTACGCTCGAAACACGTCTCTCCAGCTCCATGTTCCCAGTTGTTGTTCATCTCAGATGGATATGACACAGCCCTATCAGGATATGCACCCTTTCCACTCATATCTTGCGTCTCGAAGTTGAAGTCGGCACAGAGCTTGAAGCTCATATCACCAGTTATTTCGTATACATACGTCTCTCCTGTTTGTGGATCCTTCATAGCAGGTGTATATCCACTCATCGGGTCCTTGGTCATTTCTAGCGTTGCAGGAAGTACTTCTTTGCTCTGCCAGTAGTTCAGCACCTGATACTGGAGGCTCTGGAGGTCTTGCTCCTTTTGCTGATCGAATCGGATGAGGCGTGCATCCTTAGGAGTACCGACGATAAAGAAACCAGAAACAATAGCGAGCGCCGCTACAAGTGCCACTGCAATACCAATCAGATTGGCACGCTTCGGAAACATAACCCAGTACCCTTTAATGTCGGCCAAGAAGTGCATAAACACAGCCGAAGCAACCAGCAGTACCACAGCTACTTTCAATAGGAATCGGATAGTAGTCTCACCTGAAAGGAAGTAGTTGATAAGCGTAATGAGGTCGATGGCAACAGTCGCTCCTGCAATAAAGAGCGTAAGTACCAATGCCCAACGACGCACCCAAATCATCGCCTTACCTGGCTCAACTTCAATAGTTGAACGAATGAGTCGGAACAAAACAATTGCGAGCGGTGTAAGGACGATGAGTGTTGCCATACTAATGCGCACGGCAGTTCCAAAAACATCCCCGCTGTATGCAAGTGGATCTGGATACGCTCGATTTATATATTCAAATAGGAGGGTGATGAATGAGATTGTTGCTCCGTACAGTGCAACAAGTGCTCCAGCCCAAAGAAAAAAGTCCTTAGGTGTTGTTCGGCTGGTAGTGGGAGGGGTTACGGGTGCAGTTTCCATATGTGTGGATTATACCACACAATTCGATGTTCTAACTATGCAGAAACACCATCACGTCTCCGTCCTGAACTACGTACGTCTTCCCTTCAGTACGGATATCTCCCTTCTCACGCGCAGCTCCCCAGGTTCCGTCCTGCACTAACACATTCCACTGTACAGTTTCAGCGCGAATGAACTTGTCTTTAAAGTCGTTATGAATAGCGGCACCTGCTTCAGGAGCAGTGGCACCCGCTGGAATAGTCCACGCACGTGTTTCCTTTGGTCCGGTGGTGAAGTATGTAATAAGACCAAGTGTTGTGTACGCCCCTCGAATAAGTTCAGTTAATCCTTCTACCTGCACACCGAGCTCTTCTCTAAACATCTGCTTGTCTTCGTCAGCAACATCGTTAAGCTCATGCTCAGTTGCAGCATCCACCTGCACATAGGACGCACCAAGAGACTCAACCAGGTGGAACGCAGCTGCTGCACGTCCGTCATTTGCTTCATCAATATTGTGACCACCTGACTTTCCATTGAAGCAGTACAGAATTGGCTTCATGGTGAGGAGGTTCATAGACTTAATACGAAGCGCCTCTTCTGGAGTTAAGCCAGCAGAACGTGCGAGCTTTCCTGCAGCCAATACCTGTGCCACTTTAGTGAGTACCACCTCTTCAGCAACAGCATCCTTCACTCCCGCCTTTACATCACGAACCAAACGCTCCTTTCGTTTTGATACCGCATCCTGGTCTGCCAATACGAGTTCTAGGTTGATAACCTCAATGTCGCGTACTGGCTCAACATCTCCATGTACGTGAGTAATGTCAGGATCGTCAAAGAAACGAACCATTTGGAGAATGGCATCCACTTCACGGATATGTGAGAGGAACTGATTTCCAAGACCTTCTCCCTCAGATGCACCCTTTACGAGGCCTGCAATATCAACGAACTCAATAGCAGCAGGCAGGATCTTCTCTGACTTAGAAAATTCAGCAAGTCGCTCGAGACGCTCGTCTGGTACTCCAACGACACCTACTGATGGATCAATGGTACAGAATGGATAATTCTCAGCAGGTACTGAGGCTTTAGTGAGAGCATTAAAAAGCGTGGATTTCCCCACGTTCGGTAGACCGACGATTCCGATTTTCAACATGTATAGACTGTACGTCAGAGGAGGGATAAAGAAAAGCCCTGCACGTGGCAGGACTTAGAATGGGTGCCAGCTGGCGGACTGAGAACGACTGTGGCCGCTCTCACTCTTCATCGGAGGGCGTCGAGTGTGCCCACCAGCTGGCTATCAGTAGCAACGGGTAGGAGGGCTGTACCCATCCGCTTTCGCCCTGGGGGTGGCTAGCCACTGACATGAGCTTTATACCACTACTTTGCCTTCCTCGCAAGCCCTCCGATCTTCGCAAACCAATACGCTTTCTTCGCGTCTGAAAGATGCTCTGAGTTTCCAATTTCGGTAAGGCGTACTTTCATACCAGAGAAACCAAGTGTGGCTTTCGTTATTTCATTACTAAAATCGCCGAAGAAGAATCGGATAACAAAGGCATTCAAATTTGAGAGCACAACAACCCGTGCAGTCTTTCCTTTCAAGAGCGCGTCCCACCCCATCTTGTCTTTACGGTATCGAAACGCAAAGTGTGGCAACCACATACGGTCAAACATTCCCTTAAGAAGCGCAGGAACTGCAGACCACCAGAGTGGGTACATAAGTACAAAATGGTCGCACCACTTGATGTGCTCTTGTATGAGTTTTAGGTCAGGTTCCAACTCCTGAATTACTTTGTATCCTTTGTGTAAAATTGGGTCGAACGAAAGATCACCAATATTTAGTCGACGCACTTCATATCCACTCAGTTTTGCTTCATTCTCGTACGTTTTAGCAAGAGAGCCGGTGAGCGTATCACTATCAGGGTGACCTAATAGAATAAATATTCGTTTGCTTTTCATTATCCTTGCTGAAGAGCCGTAAGCTCGTCTTTATACTTCTTCATCACCTCCATTGTAGCTTTCATCTGGTTCTCACCACCCTTCTTAACGCGACGGTCAATTTCCTCTCCTATCTTCTTAAAGAGATCAGGATTCTTCTGCACCATAGCCAGCATCATTTCACGCTGTGCTTCTGGCACGTCCTTTAACTTACTTTTTGCAATTTGATTAACGAGGAAATTTTGTATACCCATATGTGTCGTATTTTATCATACAACAAACCGCCGCCCTCAATACTTGAGGACGGCGATATTGAATGGTAGCCGGCAGCTAGTACCGGGCGAACTTTGCTGCTTTCTGAAAGAAACGCGCAAGAGTCCTGTGCGACGCCGGACCATATCTGGTGCAGATATAAATCTCACGCTTGCCGAGTGGGCGCCTCTCGCGCCGTAATGCAGCGTGAACATCCGGTGTGAGACGCAGCGAAATAGTCTTGGTGGTCGTTTGCAGAATACAATCCGGCCCGCGTCCGACAGAATCATGAACGCCCAGATAGAGTATCCACTTAGGTGCATGGCGATTGACAGCATCGCAGAAACACCGCGCGAACGCCTCTCGAGCTTTTCTTGCCCGGGTCTTGCGCTCGCGCTCGGACTTTTTTTTGCTGCCGTTACCCTTGTTCCGTTTGGTCACAAAGTACCCTCCCTATTCTACAGGTTCAGTCCAGCCCTTTGTATATCAAAATTGAACCCCTAGAGCAACACAGTCACCTGATTCTTTGACACTTCAACGATACCTCCCTCAATAGCAATCGGGAATGATTCTCCCGCAGCAGATACCACTACGGCGTCCCCTTTTCCAAGCGGAGATACAAACGCTTCGTGGTTTGCGAGGATGGTCATAACCCCATCAGCTCCAGGCAGCGTCACCGAAGCCGCCTCTCCATCAAAGAAGTTCTGACCTACGCGCGCTACCGTTAGCTGAAAGGTCTTTGCCATATTAGCCAGTTACCTGATCGATTGAACCCTTCATGTAGAAAGCCTGCTCTGGCTTGTCGTCATGCTTTCCTTCTACAATCTCCTTGAATCCACGAACTGTCTCTTCACGAGATACATACTGTCCTGGTACACCGGTGAATGGTTCTCCCACGAAGAATGGCTGTGAAAGGAATCGCTGAATCTTTCGAGCACGGTTAACCGCAAGACGATCATCCTCTGAAAGCTCATCCATACCAAGAATGGCAATGATGTCCTGAAGGTCCTTGTATCGCTGTAGTACCTGCTTCACTTTGTTAGCTACCTCATAGTGTTCCTGCCCTACGATTTCAGGAGCTAGCGCTGCTGATGAAGACTCGAGTGGGTCGATAGCAGGATAGATACCGAGTGACGCAAGCTGACGTGAGAGCACCACTGTTCCATCAAGGTGAGCAAAGGTTGTAGCAGGGGCTGGATCGGTAAAGTCGTCGGCTGGCACATACACCGCCTGCACTGAGGTGATTGATCCCTTCTTAGTAGAAGTAATGCGCTCCTGCAACTTACCCATTTCCTCAGCAAGAGTCGGCTGGTATCCCACTGCTGACGGCACACGTCCAAGAAGTGATGACACCTCAGAACCAGCCTGAATGAATCGGAATACGTTGTCCATGAAGAAGAGAACATCCTTTCCTCCCTCGTCGCGGAAGTATTCAGCCTGCGTAAGTCCAGTTAGAGCAACGCGAGCACGTGCACCTGGCACCTCGTTCATCTGACCGAACACAAGTGCCGTCTTATCAAGCACGCCTGAGTCCTTCATTTCGTGATATAGGTCGTTACCCTCACGCACGCGCTCTCCCACTCCAGCAAACACTGAGTATCCTCCGTGCTGGCTTGCAACGTTGTTGATGAGCTCCTGGATGGTAACGGTCTTTCCCACACCGGCTCCTCCGAAGAGTCCCACCTTTCCTCCCTTCAAGAATGGAATGATGAGGTCAATAGCTTTAATACCTGTTTCAAAAATCTCAGCCTTTGTTGTCTGCTCATCAAAGGATGGTGGCATACGGTGGATCGGGAGACGAGGTGCGTCTGCTGGAATCTCACCCAACCCATCTACCGGCTCACCTAGGACGTTGAACAAACGTCCGAGTGCGTTAGGTCCCACAGGAACAGAAATCGGAGCACCTGTTGCAGTGACTGTCTCTCCACGAGCAAGTCCTGCGGTATCAGACATCGCGATAGCGCGAATACGATCGAGTCCAAGGTGTGACGCCACCTCAAGCACGATGCGTCCATGCTCACCCATAGGCTCAATAATGAGCGCATCTTGAATCGCTGGTCGGTTCTCTGGAAAGTGAACGTCGACGATTGGTCCGATAACTTCTGTAATGGTTCCTGTGTTCATATAATTGTTATTAAAAATCTATACTGATAATGCCTCACGGCCGCTGACAATCTCCGACACCTCGCGGGTGATCGCAGCCTGACGCAATTTGTTATATTTGCGCGTCAGGTCACGCGTCACCTCTTTTGATTTATCTGATGCACCCTTCATCGCCACCATACGTGCTGAGTGCTCAGACGCCTTTGCCTCAAGCAGCATGTGATACAACGCAACCGCAGCAAGGCGTGGCACCAGCTCACTCAATACATCCATTGTTGAAGGCTCAATGGTGTATGCGGCTGGCGCCTCAAGATCAACCTCTGAACTCCACTTTCCTTTCTGTGGAATGATTCCCTCTACAATCTCAGTCAACGCTCCCATTGAAAGTGGAAGAAGTCTGCGAACGGTTGGCACCTGTTCGAATGTTGACTTGAAGTTACTGTAGATGGTGATCACTTTATCGAAGTCACCAGCAAGGAATCGTGTTGAGAGTTCTTCTGACACCTCTTCCATTACGGACAGCTGTACATCATCAGTCTTGTTCTCAAAGGCGCGTGCAATGGTGTATCCGCGGCGTGAGAAATAGTCTTCACCTTTCTTGCCGTACGCATACACAATCACATCCTCAAGAGCATGCTCTTTTACTACCTCAGCAGCTTTCTTGAGTACACCGCTGTTTAGCGCACCAGCCAATCCCTTATCACTCGTAATCACTACCACCGCAATCTTCTTCACGTTCTCACGTGACTCAGAGAGCGGGTGGCTTGCGAATGAATGAGTTCCTGAGAGGCGGGTAAGGATAGAAAGCGCTGAACGAGCATATGAACGACCTGCAAATGCTGCCGTCTGTGTCTTTCGCATCTTAACCGCTGACACCGCCTCCATGGCACGGGTCACCGTGTTCATGCGCTTGGTCGCCAGTATTTTAGATTTAATGTCCTTCAGTGCCATATCTACCTTATGCCTTTCGCTCGTTGAACTTCTTGAACAATGCGTGGAGCGCAACCTCAGTCTCCTCACGAATATCCTTTGAGGTTCGTACACCCTCTAGCTCCTTAATACCTTCACGTGCGATGAAGTCGCGAAGCTTCTTCTCAGCAGCAGTAACTTCAGATGGTTCATATCCATCGAAGTACCCGTTGATAGCACCCCAAATGATGATTGCCTGCATTTCAAATGCGAGTGGCTCACCACGCCCCTGCTTCAACACCTCTGTCATGCGCTGACCGCCCTCGATACGCTTCTTTGTATCTGGATCAAGATCTGACGCAAACTGCATGAATGCCTCAAGCTCACGGAACTGAGCCAACTCAAGCTTAATCTTTGACGCAACCTTCTTCATCGCTTTAGTCTGTGCTGATGAGCCTACACGTGACACAGAAATACCCACATCGATAGCTGGTCGCATACCTTTGTTGAAGAGGTCTGCAAGCAGGAAGATCTGTCCGTCCGTAATAGAAATTACGTTCGTTGGAATGTACGCAGACACATCTCCCTCTTGTGTCTCGATGATTGGAAGCGCAGTGAGTGAGCCACCACCCTTCTCTTGAGACAGCTTTGCTGCACGCTCAAGAAGTCGTGAGTGGAGGTAGAAGATATCTCCAGGGTACGCCTCGCGTCCTGGTGGACGACGTAGAAGAAGAGAGAGCTGTCGGTATGCTACCGCCTGCTTTGAAAGGTCGTCGTAAATAACGAGCGCGTCCTTTCCTGCTTCCATGAAGTGCTCGCCAATTGAGGCTCCTGCGAATGGTGCTAGGAACTGGAAGGCAGCAGGGCTTGATGCTGGAGCGGTAACGACAATGGTGTATTCCATTGCACCAGCTTCAGCGAGCTCCGCTACGATACGCGCAGTCTTAGATTCCTTCTGTCCGATAGCAACATAGATACAGATAGGTCGAGACTCCTTTGGCTCGTTCTTCTGGTTCAGGATAGTGTCGATTGCAATCGTTGTCTTTCCCACGCCACGGTCACCAATGATGAGCTCACGCTGACCACGACCAACCGGAATCATTCCGTCGATAGCTTTGATACCTGTGTGAAGCGGTACGTTAACCGGAGAACGATCCATCACACCATATGCCTGGCGCTCGATTGGAACAAACTTCGTGTCCTTGATTGGACCCTTTCCGTCGACTGGCTCGCCGAGTGCGTTTACCACGCGACCAACGAGTGAGTCGCCAACAGGAATTGAAAGTAGACGTCCGAGGCGACGTACCAACATTCCTTCATATACGCGTGATCCGTCACCAAGGATAACGGCACGTACACCATCTTCTTCTAGGTTAAGCACGAGTCCATAAATAGGAGCTGCATCCTTCAGTGCTTCCTCGAGAGTTCGATCAAATGTTGGATCGAACAGAACCATCTCTGTCATCACGGCATTTGAAAGGCCGTCGATTTCAGCAATACCGTCTCCGGTTGCACGTACAAGACCAGTCTCCTCCGTTCCCTGTGTGGGAGTGAAGTTCGCGATCTCTTCTTCGATTCTTTTGATAATACTATCCATGTCTTATGTGGTGATGTTCCGATAAAGGTCTGTGAGAGCACGTTTTCCTGAGCGATCGATAAGCTGACCCTTCTTTGTCGCTCGCCACCCTTTGATAAGGGTTGGGTCGATAACAACAGTGTCGGGCGTAAAGCCGAGCGCAGCTGAGTCAGTAAGAGCCTGGGCTTTTTCAGCTTCAGAAGCGACGGTGAGTGTTGGTGCTACCGCCTGAGAGCGCTCACGTAGCTCTGTAAGCTCGCGCAGGATGCGTGGCAGCAACTTCATGCGTCCACGTGCCTGCAAGTGCGTTACGAGGCTTGCTACAGCCTTGTCGCCCTCGGGTGAGGACACAAGTGCACTGGCATATACGTGGGCAAGATTCATAGTTATGACTTCTGCATGGCTTTTTCAGCCGCTAGAATAGCAAGACGAGCAATCTCCTTCTCGCTGTCACGAAGTGCTTTGTCAGCAGCTTCTTGTGCACGAGCTTCAGCGTCTTTCTGAAGCGCTTCTGCACGAGCCTCTGCTTCTTTCACGATTCGTGTCTTCTCAGTACCTGCAGTTTCTCGAGCTTGAGACACAATGCCTTCCGCCTCTGTTTCTGCTGTACCAATACGTGACTTCGCCTCCTCGTCTGCGTGTGCAAGCGCTTCTGCTGCCTTGTCTGCGTCTTCTACTCCTTTAGCAACCTTTGCTCGACGCTCATCGAGGGTCTTGAGCACTGGCTTATAAAGGAAGTATGTAAGGACCGCAAAGAGCACCGCGAAGTTGACCGCTTGAGCGAGAATGAGCTTTACGTCTATGCCGAATGTTGAGAAGAGCTGCTCCATATCGCTTCAGGCAACCAACTAAACGAACTTGATGATGAACGAAACAACGATTGCAAGAATACCAAGCGCTTCCGCGAACACGATTGCAAGAATCATGTTTGAAACCACCTTTCCTGAAGCCTCAGGATTACGGCCAATTGCTTCCATTGCTTTACCTCCAATCATTCCAATACCAATAGCTGGGCCGAGAACTCCAAGTCCTGCAGCGATAGCCATACCGAACAGTTTTGCTGATTCAATATCCATATTACGTAAATTACTTGTTATTAATGGCTCGGAACATCACCGAAGCCGCATGGAGACACTATACACGTACGTGCATTAATGTTCCCCGTGCGGATCCATGATTGCTAGCTTAATAAAGAACAGGGTGAGCATTGAGAACACCACTGCCTGAATAAAGCCGACGAATACTTCAAATGCCATAAGTGGCACCGGAAGCAGATATGCGACGAAAAACATTGCCACAACAATCATTACTTCTCCCGCAAAAATGTTTCCAAAAAGACGGAATGAGAATGAAATGATGCGACCAAGGTTTGAGAGGAACTCGATGATTCCCACCACAAACCCGATTGGTGAACTGAAGTTAACGAACTTGCTTCCATACTTAAGGAAGCCAAGCATCGCAATACCGGTCACCTCAATCGTAAAGAATGAGATGAAGGCAAGTGCCAAGGTCATGTTGAGGTCAGCTGCTGGTGCACGCAAGAGCGGGATAAGCCCCTCTTCGCCATGCACGCCGATTGACCCTACACCTGGGAGGAATGCCATTTCATTCCCTACCAGCACAAAGAAGAAGATGGTCATGATGAGGGGAAAGAAGCGGCGCGCCACTTTCTTGTCCTCAAGCACCTCTTCCATGTATCCAAGCACTCCTTCAAAGAGCCACTCGATTCCTGCCTGGAACTTCCCCGGGATCATTGCAATCTTCTTGCGGAATACGAGTGCGAAGATGGTAAGGACTGCCACTACCATCCACGTCATGATAAGGGAGTTCGTAATAGGAAAGCCAAAAACGTTAAATACCGTCTCTGCCTTAAGGACTACATGAATACCACTACCGTGTTCAGCGGCAGTAGAAGCTGTCTCTGCAAGTGCATGCTCAGCTGTCATATTACGAAAAAGACACCTGTGTCGGTGCTACCCCTATCA
>JAHJIK010000080.1 GCA_018823385.1 Patescibacteria group bacterium
TGCTGCAGCAGCAGGGTATTACTTCTATGGCGCTAAAGACGCAAAGAAGCACCGTGCAGCAGCATCAACATGGGCTAAGGGGATGAAGAAGGATGTTGAGCGTGAGATTAAACTTCTTAAGAAGCTAGATAAGAAAGCAGTAGCACTTGTCGTTGATAAGGCTGCAGCAGCATACCAGGGAGCTAAGGGTGTTGATGCAATGGAACTTAAGGCTGCCGCTATGGAGCTTAAGAAAAACTGGCAAGAACTTCAGAAAGATCTTGCAGCCCCTGCAAAGTCAGCTGCAAAGAAGGTTGCTAAGAAAGTAGCGCCGGTTAAAAAGGCAGTAAAGAAAGCAGTAAAAAAGGCAACAAAGAAGTAGCCTGACGGACGCCCCTAAAAAGGGTATTCTTAAGGGTATTGGTAATTAGATATGGAAACATCACGTATGACTGGATTTTTTGAGAAATATGGAACACCGCTTGCGGTACTTGTAGGTGCAGTAATTATTGCGTTCGCTTTCGCTTTTGGCGGTGGGATGAATCGTCCTGCTCCAGTGGCGCCAGGCGAAGCTATGGCTGTTGATATTAAAGATGTTACGACTGATAACAGCCCGTACATTGGAAATGCAAACGCTCCTGTTACTATCGCTGTGTGGTATGACTACCAGTGCCCATTCTGTAAGCAGTTTGAGTTGAACACTCTTCCACAGGTGTACGACACGTACGTAGCTGAAGGAAAGGTAAAGGTAGTACTTAAGGACTTCCAGTTCTTGGGTGACGACTCTGACACTGCTGCTCTCTACGCACGTGCTGTATGGGATGCATACCCTGACCGCTTCCACGACTGGTACCAGGCAATGGCTGAGAACCAGGACGAGGAGCATGGAGGATTCGGTAATCTTGATTCTATCGTTGCAATGACAAAGGGTATTGATGGTATCGATACTGATAAGGTTGCAAAGCTAATGGAGACAAAGAAGGCTGAATACCAGGCTGCAATTGATGCAGACCGTGCAGAAGGTGCAGCATTCGGTATCAACGGAACACCAAGCATTATCATCGGCACCACGCTTCTTTCAGGAGCGCAGCCATTTGATGCTTTGAAGCCATTGATTGAAGCTGAGCTAGGTAACTAGTATTTACCCAGTGAATGAAAAAGGACCCATACGTGGGTCCTTTTTCATTGGTATACTAGGCAGAATGAGAAAAGAGGTAACCGTGAATGACAAAATGCAGGACGGGTATACGTATGTATGTACTGAACCTGTAGGTAAAAACTTTGATCCTGAATTTGCTCCAGAACTTACCCCAAAAGAGATGCTTGAGCTTGGCGTCTTTTGTGGAAAGTACATGCGCGACTGTACTGCTGAGTTTCCATCCTCTTGGTTTACCAAAGCGAAGTTTGCTGTTGGGGAGAAGAGAGATTGTTCGTTAAATTATTTTGGCATTGGTGCATCTCAACCGCTATCCGTGTGGCGCGCTAAGGGATGGATATACGAAGAGGATCCGAGAGGCTGGTTCCAGTGGTACTGCAGGTATTACATGGGGCGCCGTATTCCCAAAGAGGACGAGCGACAGATTAAACGGTGGAAAGCTATACGTCGCCATATTGCTCAGATACGAGCCAATTGCTACAAGGAAGACGAAACATGCCGACCGCGACAACGACAAGCGGTTCTCCACTGGGCGTACGATAGTAGGAAGATATAGTTATCCCCACCTCGGACCATTTTGCGTACCTGTATGGTTAGTAGGTACACATTACTGCTATCACATGAACACCTTCAACATCCTCGCTATTTCAGGAAGCCTTCGAAAAGACTCATACAACACAGCGCTCCTAAATGCCTTTGCGGAACAGGCCCCAGAGGGAGTGTCTATTGAGCTGGCTGACATTCACTCACTTGGACTGTATGACCAGGATGATGAGGCCGCATTCCCACAAGCTGTAACAGACCTAAAAGAGAAGATACGAAAAGCAGACGGCATCATCGTTGCAACTCCTGAATATAACCGGTCCATTCCAGGCGTGTTAAAAAATGCAATTGATTGGACTAGTAGACCATATGGCGATAATGCGTGGGCTGGAAAGCCAGTATATGTTGTTGGTGCTTCCATGGGCCCAATTGGAACTGCAGTTGCTCAATACGAACTAAAGAAGATCCTCTTGTATCTTGATGCGGCAGTACTTGGTCAGCCTGAATTCTATTGTGGTATGGCACAAACAAAGTTTGAAGACGGAAAATTAACAGAAGGCGAAACAAAGCAATACGTTGATAAGACGTTGGCTGCGTTCATCGGTTGGATTGATCGGGTGAAAGTATAGAAATACAAAAGCCGGACCGTTAGCGCCATCGGGTCCGACTTTTTGTATAGAGAGCATTAGCGACGAATTTGTGGAGCTTGAGGCAACACAAGGCGGTTAGAAGAATCGGGAAGTGAAAAACTTCCAGCACTGGCAGCAAGGTTAGTGGCTGCGTGTGCACTTACTTCTGCACCGCTCAAGAATGCAATCGCTGTACTTTCTATATGCGTCATAATTGCGGGAGCAAGGGCCTTAAGAACAAGTATCGCTAGCCCAAGTCCCAATGCTTTAGAAATTGGCATAGGCAGGTAATAAGCGGATAAATGATGCTATAAGGCGGTGTTGGTGCAACTCCGCGCAAGTATGTGAATGATCTGTTTCCCTCTGCCCTATATAACTAGCCTTCAGGTATAATGGTTACATGAATACAGAACAGGCTATTTTTGCAGCAGGATGCTTCTGGGGCGTAGAAGCGCTCTTTAGGGAGATTGCTGGTGTTACCAACGTAGAAGCGGGGTATACAGGAGGGAAGCGCGACATGCCTACGTACGAGCAGGTGTGTTCAGGTGCGACCGGACACGCAGAAGCGGTACGCGTTACCTTTGATCCACGCATTGTTCCATACGAGACACTCCTCCGGAAGTTCTATACGATGCACGACCCTACGCAGGTAGATAGACAAGGCCCTGACGTGGGAAGTCAGTACCGCTCTGCCATCTTCTATATGTCAGACGAGCAGAAGGATTTGGCTGAACAGCTGAAACATGAGTTCCAGTTAAAGCACCAAAACCCCATAGCAACGGAGATTACGGAAGCTCAGACATTCTGGCCCGCAGAAGAGTATCACCAGAACTATTTTGCCAAGAACGAGAACGCAACCTGTAGCATATGAAAAAGGGAGTAGATTACCCTGGAGTATCAATTGTATATTTCTGCCACGATGGCGACGGTAACTACTTGTTCAATAAGCGGGGAGACGGGTGTCGTGACGAGAATGGACGCTGGGATTCAGGAAGCGGGGGACTCGACTTAGGTGATACTGTAGAGGACACACTGCGAAAGGAGATTAAGGAAGAATACTGTACTGACGTTCTGGAACATGAATTCCTCGGTTATCATGACGTGTTCCGTGAACAGAACGGAGTGACAACTCACTGGCTTGCAATTGTATTTAGAGCACTCGTCGACAAGAATACGGTAGCAAATGGAGAGCCCCACAAGTTTGATGAGATTGGTTGGTTTCGGCTTGATAATTTGCCGACTCCACTACACTCGCAGCTCATGCCTGCTATTAAACTGTTTGGAGACAAGTTAGTCTGACTTCTTCTCTAGATCTAAACACACAGAGTTGATGCAGTATCGTTTGCCACCCGCTTCTTTGGGTCCATCATCAAATACGTGACCCAAGTGTCCACCACAGTTTTTGCAATATACTTCGGTGCGCTCCATACCAAGTGAATCATCTACACGTGTTCCTACATTTTCAGCAACTGCAGGATCGGTGAACGACGGCCATCCAGAGCCTGAATCGAACTTCGTATCAGACGAGAAGAGAACAGCGTTACATGCTTTACAGCGGTATACACCTTCATCTTTGGTATCTACATATTTGCCGGTAAAGGGAGCTTCAGTACCGTGTTCACGAAGTACGCGGTATTCCTCGTCACTCAGTTTCTCTTTCCATGCATCAGTCATATACCCAAAGTATAACAGTCTTGAAGCAAAAGGTTCGGCAGGGTACGATAGGGGAAATGAACCGCACACTTTTGGTCACCCTGTTACTCGTCCTCGCATTTTTAGGTATTGCAGACTCTTGGTATCTCGCACAAAGCGCATTTGATGGCGCTCAGCTGCTCTGTAACATTGCGTCGCTTGATGGTTGCAATGTCGTGGCGCAAAGCGAGTACTCACGTGTATTTGGCATTCCTCTCGCCATGTTCGGCGTAGTATTCTACGGATTACTCTTCGTAGCGGCCTCTATAATGCTGACTGTTCCTACTCGCATGCTGTACCGAGCAGCTCTTGTCCTTGGCGCTCTTGGCGCGCTTGCATCGTTCTACTTCCTGTTTCTGCAGCTCGTAGTGATTAAGGCACTGTGTATCTACTGCATAGCTTCACTCGTGATTTCAGTGCTTATTTGCGGCATTACCTTCTGGCTTTGGAAGCGATTCGCCCCACCTGCAATAGTTGTGGTACCCTAAGGGTATATGGTGCGTTTCCTACTTGCAGCACTTCTTATTCTCCTGGTTCCGGGTTCTGCTCTCGCTGCAACAGTAGCGGGGGACCGAACCGTGGTGCTTACCGAAGCGCCTGTTGATAACACATACCTAGTTGGAACGGATGTAACCGTGACCGTTCCGCTACCAGCTGATCTTGTTGCGGCTGGTACTTCACTAAAGGTTTTCGCTCCCGTTAAAGGGGATGTAATGCTTGCAGGAGCGACTATCAACGTTGCTCGCGAAGTGGGTGGTGACTTGCGTGCGGTGGGCGGAAGTATTTCTATACAGGACGATGTCGCGGGAGATTTAATTCTAGGAGGAGGCTCAGTTACCGTCTCAGGTAAAGCAAAGGACATCCGTATTGCTGGTGGATCTGTTCGCGTAACGGACGGATCAACTGGCCCCGTCACCATCTATGGAACAGATGTATTCCTTTCTGGTGCGTTTGCCGGAGATGTCACTGTAGTTGCTTCAAACACTGTGACGCTCGGTGAAGGTACATCAATCCAAGGTGCACTTAAATACAACGCATCCCAACAGGCTGGTATTCCTGAATCGGTGACTGTTCTTGGTGGGGTGGAGTACACTGGCGCTTCTACGTATCTTCCAACCATTGAAGAAGCAAAGACCTTTGCTCTTGCTGGAACAGGCGTATTCCTTACCGTTAAGTTTATTGCGGCACTCGTACTAACCGGTCTTCTTGCAGGACTCTTCCCGGTATTCACTGAGAAACTAACGCAACGAGTATTGCGTCGCCGTCCAGGACAAGTCGTACTCTTGGCACTTCTTGGTTTCGGAATATTTGTAGCTACTCCCGTATTCATCCTCCTACTCCTTGTTTCCTTTGTTGGTATTGGGCTTGCCGTACTCTTGGGTATTTTGTACGCACTTCTCTTTGTGCTGGCATATGTATATGCTGCTGTGCTTGTCGGAGCTCTTATTGCACATTTCGCATTCAAACGAGACATCTTCACGTGGCGCTGGGCACTTCTCGGCGTGCTTGCGCTTCAGATACTAGATTTCATACCGTACGTTGGACCAATTGCCGTGTCAGTTCTCTCAGCAGCCGCAGCTGGTACCATCGCACTCATTGCATATCGGTTCGCATTTAAACGACTAGCTAACGACCCTCTATGATTGAACTAGGATGCAACGCACCAGATTTTACGCTTCAAGACCAAGAGGGGGAAGTGCACACTCTTTCTGCTTACCAGGGGAAGTATGTTCTCCTTTATTTCTACCCAAAGGATGACACGCCAGGCTGCACCAAAGAAGCGTGTGCTATTCGTGATGTCTTTCCAGACTTTAAGAAAGTGAATGCAGTGGTGTTCGGCATCTCTGCTGATACAGTTGCGAGCCACAAGAAGTTTGCAGAGAAGTATACGCTCCCATTTACACTTCTCGCTGATCCTGAAAAGAAGGCTGTTAACGCATATGGCGTGTGGGGACTCAAGAAGTTTATGGGCCGTGAGTATGAAGGAGTATTCCGTTCATCATTCCTGATCTCTCCTGAGGGGAAGATTGTAAAGATATACGAGAACGTGAAGCCTGAAGTGCATGCAGCAGAAGTCCTAGAAGACATTCGCGCGCTATGACTCCAGAGAAGTTCACGGAGCGAAAGGCTCGACTAAAGAAACTCCTTACGTATCTAAAAAAAGCATATCCCGATGCTAAAACTGAGCTGAACTACAAAACCCCATACCAAATGGTGGCTGCCGTTATTCTCTCCGCACAGTGCACCGACAAGAAGGTGAATGCTGTAACGGACACGCTTTGGAAGAAGTACAAGACGGTGAAGGATTTTGCCGAAGCTGATCTTGCTGAGTTCACCAAAGAAACCTCCTCCATTACCTTTCACCGTACAAAGTCAAAGAATATAATTGCCGGAGCACAGCTTTTGCTTAAGGACTTCAAAGGAAAGGTGCCACAAACAGAAAAGGAACTTATCCTGCTCCCAGGTGTTGCATACAAAACAGCACATGTCGTACTTGGTGAACTATTTGATATATGGGAGGGAATTCCAACCGATACGCATGTGCGACGGTTTGCTATACGATTTGATTTAACTGACCACACTGATTTAACAAAGATATCGAAGGATCTTGAGAGCTTGGTGCCAAAGGAAGACTGGCGATATGTGAACAACGGGTTCGTACTTTACGGACGCTATGTGTGTCCTGCACGTCCCCACGAGTGTGATGAACACCCGCTCACCAAGATATGGCCTCAGGCGGCTATGCGGTGGCCGAAGGCGAAATAGTTGCAATATACTAAGATTGGTGGTATAAAGCATTTGGTTCAAGTTATTTGTTTCGCCAAGCGATATTCGGCGCAGAGCCAAACAAGCAGTCTTTACGACTGATGCAGCGGCATTCAAATAACTTGGGCTACTCAGACTGAAGACCTTATTAGACAGGTAAGATGTCTGGGACGCCCCCCCCGCTCACAAGGCGGGGGGTTTTATTTTGATATACTACACACATGGAAAAGCGCCCCGTGGCAGTATTTGATATTGATGGAACCGTGTTCCGCTCATCCCTCCTCATTGAATTGGTTGAAGAGCTCATCGCTCGAGATATCTTCCCAAAGACCGCACAGAAGACATACGCACACGAAGAAGAGGAGTGGGTGAACAGAAAAGGGGGATACGATGCATATATCAACAAAGTGATTCAGGTATTTAGAACTCACTCCAAGGGTCTGGTGTACGGAGAGATCGCAGATATTGCAGGCGAGATAATTGAAGCGAAGAAAGATCGGGTGTATCGATACACACGTGATTTGATTGCTGAACTCAAAGCAAAGGGATACTTTCTTCTTGCCGTATCTCGCTCACCAAAGTTCATTGTTGATGGGTTTGCATATGAAATGGGATTTGATAAGTCGTATGGGATATTCTATGCGACGGGACCAACCGACCGCTTCACCGGAGAGATTGAAGACGAATTTTTGATAATGAACAAATCAGCAGTGCTTGCACGTGCTATCGATAAGGACAATCTGAGTCTTATTGGATCAGTGGGCGTGGGAGACACGGAGAGTGATATTTCAATGCTCGATATGGTTGAAACCCCGATTGCCTTTAATCCAAACCGTCTCTTGTATCGCCATGCAAAACAGCGGAACTGGAAAGTGGTAGTAGAGCGCAAGGATGTTATATACGACGTGTAGTTCATGAACCCTTAATCCTTTTTCTGTATACTAAAGACATATGAACAAGAAACTTACACGCAGCCGCGATAATCGAATACTCTTTGGTCTGTTAGGAGGTCTTGGAGAATACTTCAATACTGATCCAACCCTTGTACGTCTCCTGTACCTCTTCGCCACCATCTTCACGGGTATATTCCCCGGCATCCTTGCGTACATCGTAGGCTCTCTGTTTGTACCTGAATCAAATCCAGACCGGGTACATGTTGATGACATCGAA
>JAHJIK010000081.1 GCA_018823385.1 Patescibacteria group bacterium
GATATTGCCAACGCATATGCAGCCTCTCGCAACGTAATATTCCTATCAAGCGCAAAGTCTGCCACATCACGATACGCATCTCTCATTGTTTCATTCAGACGATCTGCAACGCGCTCGTGGGTCCACACGTCATCAGA
Organism: Patescibacteria group bacterium; assembly: GCA_018823385.1. Taxonomy (GTDB): domain Bacteria; phylum Patescibacteriota; class Minisyncoccia; order Phycocordibacterales; family Phycocordibacteraceae; genus C7867-001. The sequence continues at coordinate 138 of JAHJIK010000081.1, forward strand.
ACGATTCTGTAACCACTCAAAGTATGAGACGGTAACTCCTCCTGCGTTTGCGAGTACGTCAGGAATAACGACAACACCACGATCAGACAGTATCTGATCTGCCTCTGGTGTCACTGGCCCATTGGCAATCTCAAGTACCACCTTCGCCTTAACGTCACCTACGTTCTCTTTAGTGATAACTTCTTCAAGAGCAGCGGGCACAAGAACCGTTGCATCAACACTGAGTACGGCATCCGGACTCTCGCCCTGCAGCGAACCATTCTCTTCTTTTCCTTTGAGCACCTCTTCTACCGATACTCCGGATGGGTCATATACCGTCGCTTTGCTATCACTCAGTGCAAGAACCTTCATATCAGCTCCAGCAAACAGTCGAGCTATTTGAGCTCCTGCATTCCCCGTTCCCTGTATTGCCCCCGTCAGCTTATGTAAATCCTCGTGACGGTCCGTCACAAGCCCTGCAAGGACTGCAAATGCCCCGTCAGCAGTCGCAGTGTCGCGCCCCAGTATTCCACCCTTGTCGAGTGGTTTTCCCGTAATCATGGCGGGCGCTTTGGTTCCCTTTACTTTCTCGTACTCATCAAGCATCACTGCCATGATGTCGGCAGTGGTATATACATCCGGTGCTGGCACATCAAGCTCAGGACCAAGATGCTCTGCAAACGCACGCACATATGCTCGCGCCACTTCATGTAGTTCTTTCTTTGAATATTTCTTAGGATCAATAGCAACACCTCCTTTGGCGCCACCAAATGGAATATCAACCACGGCACATTTGATTGCCATCATTGCAGCAAGCGCAGATACTTCATCTTCGTCAGCATCAGGATGGAAACGAATACCTCCTTTGTATGGACCTCGGGCGTTGGAGAACTGCACACGATATGCCTGGAACGTTTCTACTCCTCCCGCATCAAGAGGGATTGATAGTTCAGCACGCAGTATGCGGTCAGGGGTAGTAAGGGTTGCAATCTGCTCTTCAGTTAGGTTAAGTAGCGTTGCGGCTTTCTGCACGTGTTGTTTGAAATATTGAAAGGCTGCCATAGATAAGAGTATACGCCCAGGCCTCCCTGAGCGCATTATGTCCTCTAGTTGGAACGGATTGTCTTCGTATTCTCCTTGCCCATAGGGTCCCGCTCGGGATGGTAAAACCGAGCCTTGCCGCGCTTAACCGTCACTATCCTGACGACCCGTGGTGCGGTGATGCGATTATGTGGAAAGCCGTGTTTAGGCTTCCACTGCGTGTTCTGATGAGTCATACGACCCTCCTTCTGGCACTCTATATATCACTAACCACTGACAAAGGCCAGAGGTTACTTCGCTACCGTCACTGCTTCCTCAAACTTCACCGATAGCAATTTTGAAACACCGTCAGCTCCCATGGTGACGCCATACAGAATTCCTGCGCGACTCATGGTCTCTCGGTTGTGAGAGATAACGATAAGCTGTGACTTCTTTGCAAGCTCTTCAATCATATCTCCGTACCTACGTGAGTTTGCTTCATCGAGCGCCGCATCTGTTTCGTCGAGTATCAAAAATGGTGGCGGGTTCACCTGACTCATGGCAAAGATAAGGGCAATTGAAGTTAGAGCACGCTCGCCTCCTGACAACTGCATAAGTGACTGTACACGTTTTTTTGGAAGACCAACGGAGATCTCTATACCAGCACGTGCACGCTTTAGCTTCGACTCCTCATCTGGCACGTATTCCTCATCCTCTTCTTCAGGCATAGTAATGTCTTCAAGTACAAGCTTTGCATTGCCGCCGCCGAACATAAGTGCGAAGAACTCTGTAAAGGATGCATTCACCTTTGCGAGCCCTTCTGAGAAGGTTTTCTGCAGTTCGGTATCAAGTTCTTTGATAAGTTCACGAAGCCCCACCGCTGATGTTGCAAGGTCTTCTAGTTCTCTCGCCAAGAACTCTTCACGTGCAACTGCATCTTGATATTCGGTTCGTACTTCTTCACCACCACCCCCAACTTCCTCTACGCGAATCTTCAGTCGCTCCACTTGTCGCTTTCTATCCTCTTGGGTCTTTCTGTCTTCCTGAGGAAGCTCTGTAAGCGGTACATATGAAAGTGCCGCTGCACCACCCAGTGCCATGGCTTCTGCTTTCTCGCGGGTAAGTTCTTCAGTGAGCATCGAGAGCTCATGTATACGAGCCTCTTCACGTGTTACTGCTGACTCTTCATGTGCTTTGGTCTCTGCCATTGCAAGGACGCGGTGGCGCTGCTCACGGCTCGTCTCGTCATATGCCATAGAAGCCTCGCGTGCCTTAGTTAGTTTTACGCGCGCCGCATCAATCTGCTGCTCAAGTTCAGTATCTTTTCCGGCAAGTGATGCCTTTTCATTCTCAAGCGTGAAGACCGTATTCTCCTCTTCCGCTAGATAGTCATCTGAGGGCGACGCAAAGCGGGAGAAGAAGGCGGTCACAATTCCCTTGAGACTTGTGAGTGCAGCTCGCACCGCCTCAACCGCTGCAGTATCAGGGAGTTCTGTTTGCTTTGAAACTTCGTCCATTAATGCAGACAGGTCGTCTCTCGACACCTTTACGTACGGATCACGTGCCACCTGTACGCTTCGCTTCTTAGCGCCATCAAGCGCACCTTCAATGCGTCCAAGTTCACGTGAGAGCGCAGCTCGTTCCTGCATCACACGTTCCAATTCACGTTCAGCTGAACGAATACCCTCAGCATGCTTCATGCCTTCTACGTCATTGGTGTTGCGTTCATCAAATGCAACAAGCTCAGCCGTTACCTGTGCCAAACGTTCAGACGCAACCACCTTCGCCTTCTCAGCCTTCTTCTTTTCTTCAACCAAATACAAATCTTCAATGGCAAAATAGGTTTGGCACGCAGTTGCAAGTTCTCGCATCAATTCTTCAGCTCGTTCAAGGCGCTCAACCTGTTTTTTGAGGAAACGAATATGAGGTGCAATTTCGCGGCGCAATGCTTCAACCTGCGCGACGTTCTCCTCAGTGCGCTCAAGCTTTCGCTCCGCCTCCTGTTTCTTGAATTCAAATATCTTGAGACCCAATGCGTCTTCAAGCATTGCTCTGCGTTCTCGTGGGTTTGCCAAGAGGATACGATCAGCTTCACCTTGAGAGATGATATGGTGGCCAGTCTCACCAATGTTGGCAGCTGAGAGAAGTTCCTGTACGTCACGCAAACGAACCTTTGTACCGTTGATTGCATACTCGCTCTGTCCATCACGGAATACTGCGCGCTCAATAGTTACCTCATCAAAATCTATCTTCGGGAAGATTCGCTTCTTGTTATCAAATACAATTGCAACCGCAGCTCGGTTAGAGCGTGCCATTGAGTTAGATCCAGCCCAGATTAAATCTTCACTGCGCTTTCCACGCATACTTTTCATTGATTGCTCGCCGAGAGCAAAACGGAAGGCCTCCGCTACGTTCGACTTTCCTGAACCGTTAGGCCCCACAATCGCCGTTGCGGCTGAAGAGAAATCCAACACGGTTTTCCGTGCAAATGATTTAAACCCGGCAATTTCGAGCCGCTTGAGCATTGCGTATAGTATATCGCGTGGTTGGTGATACACACGAATGTATTTGTATATAAAGAAACCGCCTCCCCGTTCATAGGGGAGGCAGTGGTCGCTTCAGTGTGCAGCGTGTTGAACGGAGACCATGTACATGTAAATGAGTCCGTAGATTGCCATTGCGACAGCAACATAGAGAGCACCCCACCATTTACTTCGTATCAGCAAAGTGATTCCATATACCAGGTAGGTTACGAAACCAAAAA
>JAHJIK010000082.1 GCA_018823385.1 Patescibacteria group bacterium
CAAAGCGCTTTGGAATTAAAAAGCAGCGACGCAATGCCCGGGTCAGGACGATGGCAGCTTCCAGATGGAAACGCTGACTTCACAAAAGGGATGGGAATGCTTGTACAGAAAGCAAACCTAGGGTTTGGTGATCGCTCATGGCGATACAGCATGCTGGTGAAGGATGGTGTTATCGACAAGCTCTTCATCGAGCCAGGTATTTCAAATGACTGCGAGTCAGATCCATTTGAAGTATCAGATGCAGAAACTCTTCTGAACTACATCAAGGGTGCATAGGTAGTGAATAGGAAAAGGCCCGACGGTTTCTGCCGTCGGGCCTTTTGCGTTATCGCACCTTGATGTAGTACTTGGTCAGTTTGTTGCGAGTGCAGACAATACTCGCCTCTCGAATGTATTCTGTTCGAGAAATGATGACGTGGTCGCCAGTGTCGAGAATTTTGTAGTACTCAACACCGTTTTGCTCTGGTGTAGTCTGATCGATCGATTTATGACACGTGTTGAAGAGTTCAACCAACTCCTCGTCAGAGACAACGAGTACCGCCTGTGAACCACCCTGTTGGGAGATATACACCGGTTTGGCTTGTGCTGCAGTGGCGATAATCACAGCGAACACAATGCTAACGAACAGTTTCATTTGATAGCCCTCCAAATGCCTGTGAAGGTTATACCACTAATGGAGATATTCTGCTTATGTGGTTAAACTAGGCATTCGCTTAGCTTTTCGCTTGTCACACTTACGGCACTTAAGGTGAATTATGGGGCGCTTTCCTCCCTCTACTTTCTTGTCACTTGCCCAGGTGTGCATGCATAGAGCGCGACGTACATACATTCGAATACTCCGCATATCAAAGACATAATCAAGGATCATATCCCGAAGTTCATCGTGCTCTTCAAACGTCAGTGGACGCTCGAGGAGATCCTCAACGTATGAATATATTTCTTCCCTGTATTCTTTTGGAAGTTTGTTGGGCATATATAAAGAGTATGGCAGAGATCTTCTTAGTACAACTATATAGACGGTGTACAGTGCCCGCACTTACAGGGATTGATATGCTCAGCCACGTATTCTTCGCCATAGTCATACGTGAGTTCTTCACCCGCCTCAATTCGCCGTGTAGACATGATGAGCACTTTGCCGCTGTGAATGATCGGCTCGCAGTTAGGTTTGCACGAGTGGTTAATGTATCGAGCGGTATTGGACCGAGCACTCCCATCAATTGTTTTCGTTTTGGATACTTCAAACAGATATCGCCCACGACTTCGCTCCTCCTCCTCTTTTGAGATTACCCGCCCAGTGTACTCGATAACACATACTCCTTTTGGAATAGTTGATTCAGTTTTGAGGCCAAAGCCTGAGAATGAGCGAATTACTTTAAAGACGTAGTCGCCGGGGGTGTATTTGGAGGTTTTTATGGCCATGTATTGACCCTATTCTAATACGAATTGTCGTGAGGTGCATTACATTGTATGAAGCCTTCAGAATAGGTGTATACTGCTTCTGGTTACGCACTTTAAGGGGCTCTCTATTGCTAGATAATTATTTCATTTCATGACAACTACAACTACCTACACAGTTGGCGCAGTTACTCTTGCGGTTGCGATTATGGCTTCTGCCCTATTTGCACTTCCTGCAGCAGCAGCTCCAACTGAGCGCGAGGCTTGCCTTGCATCAGCTGACGCGACATACGCATCAGTAAAGACTATCTTGACTGACGGATATGCAGCAGCTAACACTTCATCATCAGCACTTTGGACAGCTCAGCACAACGCTGCAAAGGTTCTTGTTGATGTAGATGCACGTGCTGCAGGTATTCTTGCTGCTCGTAACACATTCCTTGCAAACAAGGCAACGAATGCGTCTGTATACAAGTCAACACTTGCTGCAACAGCGACACTCTACAAGTCTCTTCTTGCAGCCTGCCCTCGCTAGTTAGTTTGATTGTGCGCAAGAAAAACACAGCGATCTCTCGCTGTGTTTTTCTTATGACACCTCACCAAGAAATGGAAGGGCCATTCTAGTTTCAGTAGGTGGGGCGGCTGCAGCTCGGCGCTGTATTGCAGTATGGCTTGAGGCAAGATATATCGTACTCGTACCGAATCGCGCAGACAATTGGTCGACATGGTCATACAGCGCAGATGCTTTCGCCGCAACTTCGACTGGTTCAAATAGTGTTAACTGAGCCTGATCGGTTCCGCGCAGTCCCGTTAACGTTACTCCCGTGGTCCGGTAGAGGGTACCCTTTCTATATATTTGATTGAAGTACTGCTCTGCAATGGCAATAAGTTCGTGTGGTACGTTACTTGCTTTGGTCAGGCGAATCTCAACCTGATGGTATCGAAAGTCTTGGGACTTAAGAAATAGTGTCATCCCTGTGGCAGTAACGTGATAGCGGCGCGCTTTCTGGCACGCGCTCTCAATATTCTTGGAAAGCTCTGAGCGTAGATAGAGCGGATCTCTACTTGGGATAAAGGTGCGCGTACGCTGAAGTGATTGGTATGAATCTTTCTTGTCGGTAACAAGTGGAAGAACGTGCTCTCCGTTGAGTTCTTCCCATATCGCAACATACGGTTTTGATACGTGTTCCATCACCCACCACTTTTCTTTTTGTGCGAATTCGTACGCTGTGCGCATGCCATGCATTTCTAAGAATGTTGCGGTGTTCGGACCAATACCCCATATCTTTCGTACTGACTTTTCTATCAAATAGGGACGTGTATTGTTCTTGGCAATGGCGGTGAATCCGTCTGGCTTGTTATAGTTCGAACCAAGCTTTGCCAGTACTTTATTAGGACCCAATCCGACTGAAAAGGTTATATCAAGCTCGTCCTGCAAATCTTGTTTAATGCGTCGCAAGATGTCCTCGTACGAGCCTTTGTGGACCCCTTTAAGGCCTGTTATATCCCCAAAACACTCATCTATACCGTATTCCTCCACGAAGGGCGTATATCGCCGTACAATGGCGTACATTCGCCTTGAAAACAGTTGATACGTCTCATAGTCTGAATGGAGAATAATGGCTTCAGGACATATCTTGTGTACGTCGCGTAGAGGAATACCCCGTTCAATACCGAGTCGTTTTGCCTCATAGCTTGCAGCTGAAACAATTCCTCGGTCCTGTCCTGTTACTACCGGCTTACCACGAAGGGAGGGATTCTTTGCGACCTCGCATGCTGCAAAGAATGCATCCCCATCAACATGAATGATCGCCTTTGGGTAGTCACGGTCCTGGTTCCAGGTCATATCAATATTTGCGCACAACACCCGTTACCACGGCCTCAATGTGGAGATCCTCCTTTGGATATATTGGCTTGTATTTAACGTTCGCGGCTTCAAGGAAATACCGCTCACCACTACGACGCAGATACTTCATGGTGTATTCCCCATCGACAGATGCAACCACAATCTGTCCTGGCTTGTACGTGG
>JAHJIK010000083.1 GCA_018823385.1 Patescibacteria group bacterium
CCATTGGGAGCATAAGTGCAAGAACAAAGAGAACACCCATACCGATGAGGAATCGTTTCTCTGTTTTGCTGTTGCCGAGAATGCTGCGAATAAATCGCTGGTACCACTGCTTCGCCTTGATGTTGTACTCCTCCTGAATCTGTTCGATACGTGAAAGCTCTGGTCGTACGATGTAGGTTGCGATAAGGGGAATCAAACCAAGTGCCACAAAGATACTTGCGATGAGCACGAAGATAACCGTGAAGGGAATGCTCGCGATGAACTTCCCAGTCACACCTGAAAGGAAGAAGAGTGGTGCAAATACCGCAATGGTCGTAAACGTACCGGCGATAAGTGGCCATCCATATTCACGAATTGCACCGATAGCCGCGTCACGACGATTGTTGGTATGTGCGAGGCGTGTGTGAATAGCTTCAACCACCACAATGCCGGAATCCACCAAAATACCAATCGCAAGGATAAGTGAGAAAAGAGAAATGAAGTTAATAGTCGTGCCCGCGTATGCAAGTCCGATAAAGGCGATAAGGAATGAAAGGGGAATAGAAACAGCCGCAACGAGTGACTCGCGCCATCCAAGGGTTGCAAAGAGTACGATCATCACGAGGATGGTGGTTTCAAACCCAACACGAGTTAGTTCTGAAAGGTCGTGCTGCACGTCGTCAGCAGCATCGTATGAAATAACAGTATCAGTTCCTGAAAGAATGCCTGACTTAAGTGACGCAACCTTTTCTTTTACTGCGTCACCCGTCTCCACAATGTTTCCGCCACGACTCTTGTATACGGAGAAGGTTAGAGCAGGCTTTGAAGGCTCGCCAGCAACCGACACTCGAGAAACGGTGCGTGGATCTTCAAGTCCATCTACCACCTTAGCCACATCGCGAACATGGAGAATGGCACCAGTTGGAGATCGCAACACTACATTGCCAACCTCGCTGGTCTGCGAAAGGTTGGCCTCAAGGCGTACCGCATACTCAACACCGCTCACTGTGATTGAACCGATAGGCGATGCAAGTCCTGAGGCACGGATTGCGTTCGTTACATCTGACGGAGCAAGTCCGAACTGACGAAGCTTAGCCTGTTCAACAACTACCTGTACTTCACGAGAGCGAACTCCTGATACAGATACAGATGACACACCTTTAACTCGCTCAACCTCAGCCTGCACCTCTTCACCGAGCTTGGTAAGTTCAGCTGGTGTTAGGTCGCCTGATACAGATACGAGAAGGATTGGCTGATCTGCAAAGTTAACGTCAGTTACGACAGGATCTTCTGCTTCAGATGGAAGCTCTGTCTTCACCTTGTCTACCTCATCTTTAAGTAGTTGAATCGAGGTATCGATATCTGCTTGCGCATCAAACTCAACGGTAATAGAGGAAACACCGTCACCTGACGTTGAAGTTACGCTTGATACACGCTCAACGCCAAGTACACGATCCTCAATCTTGTCAGTGATAAGTCGCTCAACATCTTCAGCACCCGCTCCCGGAAGGATGGTGGTGATGATGCCAACAGGAATCTGGACTTCTGGAGATGATTCTTTTGGGATGGCGATAGCGGAGTAGACGCCACCAGCAACAAGCACGATCAAAAGAAGGATCGTGAAGTGATGCTTATCGATGAAGAATTTCCAGAATCGCAGCATATAGGTTTATTGGGCGATACGAACCTTTTCGCCGGCAGCAAGGCCGCGTGCGTCCGTTACGATACGCATATCAGGAGAAAGTGCCGTAAGGATCTCAATTCGATCACCACGAACCGCTCCGACCTCCACTTCGTTTGCCACGAGTCGACCCTCTTCGTCGACGGTAAAGACAATACGCTTATCTCCGCTCAGCTTTACCGCAGCAAGTGGAAGAACGATTGGTCCTGATACTGTTTCTGTACGCGCAGGAGCGTTTGGAAGTGCGAGGCGTACAGTCTGCCCGTTTACCAGTTTAGATGCGCCGTCCACGGCTACATGGATTTCAATCTGCTTTGTGACTGGATCAAGTGCGGGTGCAATTGAAGTGATGATACCTGAATATGACTCTTCAACTGTAATGCGAGTGCCAGCTGAAAGGAGGTCCCGGTCAGCTTCAGATACGTACGCCACAATCTCAAGTGAACCGTTCTGCGCTACGGTTGCAACGTGGGTAAGAGCAGTAACGTAGTCACCAACACGGATAGGTAGGAAGTTAATAGTTCCTCCAATGGGAGCTCGAACAATAGTGCGCTCTAGATTTGCTTGAGCAGACCGCAGTCCGCCGAGCGCCTGCTTTACGCTTGCATCAACACTTGCAGTTGAACTCACGCTTTGGCTGCGATAGCTGGAGCGAGCAGATGCAATAGCAGCAATCTGCCCATTGATAGATGCGCGCGCTGAAGCAAGAGCACCCAGCTGTGCTGAAGTGGCGTCAGAGTCTGTTGCATTCGCAGCAGCTGAAAGGTTTGTGATAAAGGTTGCGATGGTTCGCAATTTTGATTCCGCATCATTCAACAGTGTTTCGGGATTGGCGGTAGACACAGTTTGGGTAGTCACGCGCCAATCGTTCAAGAGAGTGTCGAGATCAGCACGTGCACGCGACAGTGCCATACCTTCACGAGAGTATGAGCTTGGATTTATTAAAATCTTTGGTCCCGATACGCCAGGTTCACCGAAGAAAGTATCAACATCTGATTCAACTGCTACTTCAGAGCTTGAGAATGCGGTTCGGTATGCGTTACGAACGGATGAAGACGCATCAGTTGGAGATACTGCATTACGAGCTGCAACAGCAGCATCATATGAACCTTCAGCTTGCAGAACAGCAGCGCGCTCAGAAGCGTTTTCAAGCTCTGCAATAACATAGCCGGCTGGAACACTCGCTCCTATACTAGTTCGTACTGAGCGAACCGTCCCACCACTTTGTGAAAGGATGTTTGCTTCTGTTACTGAACGCACTGATCCAATGATAGAAACAGACTCACCGTTTCCAGAAAGGGAGCTGATGGTTGAAAGAGAAACTGCTCGCTCGTTCGTTACTTCCTCTTGAGCTGAGCCGCCAAGGGTATTTGCGAGTACGAGTCCTCCAATAAGGAGTACAGCAACAGCGCCACCAATAGCAATTTGATGTTTCTTTGGAAGCGCTTGGAAAGAACGCCAAAGAGCCCGAAGACGAGCTAGGACACCACGGAAAAACCCGCTAACGCGAGAGAAGATCGATTTCATATGGGAATACTATAACTTTTTAAACTAGATATGTCAAATTAGACCGTATTTACGCCAAACTAAGCTTTTCAAGGAATTCCTGCAGCTCGTCACCCTGGATAACTCTATATTCTCCTGGTTTTAGCCCTGCCTGTTTAATGTTCAAAATGCGGGTACGAACTAGCTCAGCAACTTCGTTATGCATTGCCACTACCATACGACGGATTTGGTGGCGCTTACCCTCGGTGAGGGTAATAAAGAAGGTGTTGTCGTTTACAAGCCGTATTTTGGCAGGTTTTGTGGTATATCCCTCGATTTCAACACCAGCCTCCATGTGCTTCTTAAATGAGTCTCGTAGGCGCTGTGTGGTACGTACACGGTATTCCTTATCGTGCTCTTTGTCGGGATTAAGGAGACGGTCGGTGATACGTCCATCATCAGTGAGGATGATAAGTCCACTGGACGCCTTATCAAGCCGCCCAATAGGGAATAGTCCTACCAGTTCAGAGTTGTCGATGAGGGCTTCACGGATATCTACCTCATCCTCAGAAGGAGAGTGGGTGATAACGCCCTTAGGCTTGTAGTACACAACATAGCGGTACGCCTTTTTCTTCTTAGGAGTCTTTACTTCAACGGTATCGCCTTCTTCTACCTGATCACCAAGCTGCGCAGGTGAGCCATTGAGAAATACCTTACCTTTGGAGATAAGTTCGTCGGCGCCACGGCGGGTCGCATAGTTATGCAGTGCTAGGTATTTGTTTATGCGCATGAGTTATACACTTATATATGTACCTTACGACACGTTAAGAAATAATACGAATTATGAAAACAGCAGCAGCATGGATTATCGTCGTTCTCTTTATAGGTGCCGGTGTCTGGTATTACGTCAGCATGGGTCCTCGTGAGAGCGTGATGCAAGAAGAAACTCAGACGTCAGAAGAAGAGGTAATGGCAGAACCGACTCTTGTTGGGTCGTGGAGAAGTGAGCAGGACGCGAAATTTACTCGCACCTTCACCGCTTCAGGATCGGTAACAGATTCATATGAGGGTATCGAATCAGCAACGATAACGGGAACATGGGAAATTATTACTGCCGACGAATTGCCGCCTATCGGTTTGCCACAGGTTGATGGGACAATTGTCGCTATACAATTTCCAGAAGAAGCGCTCTACTACAGTGCGACACTTTCAGACGACACTCTTCTCATGACGTATCTGTCAGGAAATGGGGTGCTTATGTTTAAAAGGATATAGATGAGTACA
>JAHJIK010000005.1 GCA_018823385.1 Patescibacteria group bacterium
GGGATGAAAATCCTCCATTGCTATCGTGAGCGAATGGGCAGAGAGAAACATTCCGAACTGCTTTGGGTAGAGATGTCCAAATTGCATGAAGAATGTGGGGTATGCGTACCGTTTACGTACGAAGAACTTGTGCATCGACGCAATTCCCTCTACTGGGACCTGCTTCTCGTACGAAAGGATATCGCACTTCTTGGATTCGCCTACCTCAACTATTCAGAAATGAAGAAGAGTGTTCGGTTGGTCCACATGCTCATTTCACCTACCGTAAAGCGTAAAAGAAAACGACTCCACCGCATCATGATTGTGAAGCTCATCAAGCGAGCCAGCGAGAGTGATCTGGAGCTCTGCTTCTAAGAGAGGCGACCTTCGCAGGCCGCCTCTTTGAACTTATGTTTCCTGATCTATGGGTTCTTTTGAGATTAAATGAGACTACTCAAGTCACCTCTATGTATACGTTTGACACTTTTCGAGACAATATACAAGAGCAGACTGTTTTCAATAGGAGAGCTACTCAACCCGTATTGATTCAGCCATTATTCTACACTCCTCATTTTTTGTTTCCTCATACAAACGGCATTTTGCATCATGAATTTCGTATGTGTAGTTTGTTCCCTCTATAAGAAGCATTGGTTGCGCGAATACAGCAGAGCCATAGTCATAGCAATAAATACCGTTTGTAAATTCGTTAATAGCAACTTCTTTGCAAGAACCATCATCCTTGTTCTTATCCTGCTCATAGTCCGATACTAATTGCGTCGAAGACCCTGGAGGCAGGAAGAATATCTGTCCGTTAATAAAACCTCTTGAGCCAGAACAGCCTGCAGGACAGGCGTTAATTGTTCTGTACCAGACTGTATCACCAACAACATCAAACGGTGTGAGTTCATAATATGGTCCACCGTAATTCATATCGTATGGGATCTTCATAGAAAGCCCTCGTTCATGAAGTTCGGCATACTGTGTTTCATATGCTCCAGCAAACAAACTATATAGAGCTGATGTGCCAAAACGATCATCTAGACCATATTTCTTCACGAGTTCAGTTTCCCTCTCAAACAGTTCAGGACGAGTTAGCGAATCTCGCACAATGGGAGTTTCCTCTACAGCCTCTCTTTGACCTAGATCGTAATGCTTTGAAAATAGGCTCTGTATAAAAATAGCTCCAATGCAAATTACAGCGAGAAGTACACATCCGAAGAAATCTTTTTTGTTCTGCAACGATTGCTTCGTTGATGCACTATTCGTAGCAGGCTCTGTTTTCAGTATTTCAGTCATTTTTGAACACTATATCTTAAACCAATAAGCCTCACAATATACATTTTCTGAAAAAAGCGTTTCTTGAATATTTTCTGCCTGTATAGATCTTACGCCAAAGGCAAAAGACGCCTTAGCAACATCTTTGTCGTCTAATGTGGACCCGATCGGATTCGAACCGACGGCCTCGTCGATGCCATCGACGCGCTCTAACCAGCTGAGCTACGGGCCCGTGTCAGTATGGTACCAATGGCTAGAAGTTCGCACAATAAATCATGAGAAATGTAGTCTATTCGACACACTCCTTTGTACTCCGGCTTTTGCGATGGTTTACCTATACTTCTCGGGTCAATTCTTGTCTTATAAAACTGAGAGGACGGAATTGAAGTTATCTCTTTCCACATTTCACTCAGCTTTTCAGCGTCCTGATCAGCTCTCAATTGCAAAGTGCATCTAAATTTTGATTCATCGAGCTCAAAACAGCTTCTAAGCAGTCTAAGGAACAAAGCAATAATCCCTGGATTAGAGTTTGCAAAGACTAGTGAACCCCGCTCATTCTTTGAACCTTCACCTAGATACAGAGTCGCGAGTGTAATTTTTTGCACCGCCAAAGAATCTAGTTCGTCTGTAAGACTTTCATTTATCTTGATTCGTTCTTCTTGTTTTCGCTGTCTTGTATTCAGTTTTGAATCAATCGATTTTTGTCGTGCATTTGCAAGTGAAGCACTTAGTTTGGCATCTATTACCTTCTGTGCCTGTTTAGATAGAACTATCTCTTTAAACCACAGATACATGGTAGTTTTCGGAATTTCTAAACCTAACTCATTTCTAATTTCTTGATACATAAAACCCCGCTTTCGCAATGCAACGGCTTTCTCACGTATTTCATTATCCCATCTCATTCCAGCAGGATAGCTAGTAGAATTAGATGCAAGTTAAATAAAATCTAAAGTAATACTGAACTACTTCCCCTTCTTCAAGGCTTCAAGGTCTGCCAAGATGCTGTGGATGTCTTTGGTGAGTTGGTCGAGTGCACGTGATTGCTGCTGATCTCGCAATTCCTCTTCTTCCTCCTCTTCTGAGAGCTCATCGATATCCTCCTGAATTTCATCGATATCCTCTCCAATCTCCTCAATGTCTTCCTCAACTTCACGGAGACTCTCAGTGTTTTGATTTACGGTCATCTGAATGAAGATAGCGAGATAGATTGCTTCAAGAGATACGATGGTGGTGAGGAACAAGAGCATCGTATCGAATGAGATAAGTGAAGCGGTGGCTGCCACAAAGAAACCCGCAAATACAACGGTGTGGAGAATGAGTGAGTATTCAGAACCCACCCACTTCACTATATTCTCCAAAGCAGTTGGAGGAAGCTGTGGACGCTTAGGCATATATGCAACCTATACCGTTAGATAGACACTGGCAACCCTTATCGCGTGAAGAACGTTGTCGCAATGAAATACGTAGCCGTTGAAATACCTGCGGTGAAGAAGGTTCCCCATGCTATATCAACGATAGACATGAAGAGTGGCCAGTCACGAATCACCGCTAAGTTGGTGAGGTCATAGGTAGCATATGCAGCAAGACCAAAGAAGGCTCCCCAAAGAAGTGCCTGTACCCATGAGTTAGCTTGTACGGCCGGCTGAATCACGAAGAACGTTACCGCAGCGATGAATATTACATAGAAGATAACGGCTGGTACCCACTGCACTGTCGGTGAGAACAGATCACCTAGCTGTGAACTGTAGAATTTGTTTGCAACCAATCCAATCCAAACAAGGTCAACGGCAAGAGCGATAGGAAGTGCGGTGAAGAAAAGTGGAAAGAAGTTCATAGATATTAGTTAAGGAGTAGAATGCCAAGATTTAATGTACTTGCGTAGGTAACCCACAGTAGATACGGAACTAGGAGCCATGCCGAGAGGTGATTATATTTCTTAAACCAGAATACAAGTGTAAACACGAGCGCCCACAGAATGGCAATCACCAAGAGCGCGGCACCAATTTCATGTAGACCGAAGAATACGACAGACCACAGAGCGTTCACTACGAGATGCGCAAAAAAGAACCAGAGCGCGGTAATGCGTCCCAGTTTCTTTGAACGAGTCCATACGAGTGCCGCTGCAGTTCCCATAAGGATGTAGAGCAGCGTCCATACAGGACCAAATACCCACGACGGAGGGTTCCAACTTGGAAGTGTAAGTGTGGTGTACCATCCCGTCACCTGCCCCACCATTCCGATTGAACCAAGCGCGCCAGCTCCAAGCGACAAACCGATACAAAGGATATATATAAGTATTGTGTTGAGTTTCATATGTACAGTATAGCCCACAAACAAAAACACCCTCGGTGGTCGAGGGTGTTTTTGTGTATACCGTTTGTATCTATTGCGTGATCGTAATCACATTTTGATACGTCTTCTCAAGCACAATGCCTTCCGGCGACGTACTGCGCAGTGTTACAGGATACACACCGGGCGCGAGTGGCGCGAGTGTTCCCGCTGCAAGCACCCACTGGTTCCCTGCCACTTGCACCGCAACCGACTGTCCATTCACTGACACCAGAACACCTGAGGTTGTTCCAACCACTGTACCGCTTAGAGCTGGTGATGTGTTGGATGTTGTAACCGGTGTCACAGTTAGGTCTTTAAGTGAAGACTCTGCAGGAGCCGCACCAGTTACCGTAACAGGGTCACGGAACGCTACTGCCCAGTTGTAGAGTGGCTTACCTGATGAGGCAGTTCCTGGCGCTACACGTGAGTCAGTGTCGCGAAGGTTTCCTCCGAATGCGAGTGGATCAGCAGGGTCTCCGTACGACACGTTCCCAAGAGCTGGGTTAAGTGCGTAGGTAACTTCTTCAAGTGTTCCGGTTGGTACCGCAGCGAGCGTAAGCTTTACGGTGTTGCCAGAGACAATCGCAACTGAGCTAATGGTCTTTTCAACACCATCCACAAAGTATCGGAAGCCTTTAGCCTGACGCTCCGCAACCTGCGTAGTGTCGAACTGCAGTGTTCCTGCTGGCACGTGGAAGGTGACTAGTACATCCTTGCCTGAACGAGTGATGTTTGTTGGAGACAATGGCTTCCAATCAACACCCTTCTGCAGAACGTCATACATTACCTTTCCGAACTGTTCTCCTACATCGCGACTTCCTTCACCCTGAAGGTGGATGTGATCGTCAATGAACTTGTACTGATAGATAGGACCAATGAGGTACATATCATCATGTTCACGCTGCGTCTTTAGCTGCAAGAGAGCTACTGAGTTTGGATTAGACTGTGAAGTCTGGTTGAAGAACAACGGCAGGTTAACGGAACTACCCATTAGAGCAGAGAGGTCAGTATTGTAGTCACTTCTAAGCTCCACAAGTTGATCCTCATACTCATTTGAATCATGCATGGCGTCCGCCTCACCGTGGATCAACATGATCGCGAGAGGGTTGTAGATAGCATCCTCAGCTTCAGCAAGAGACTTTGAAAGCGCTGCCTGCGCCATACCGCGATTGTATGGATCGGTGCCTTTCATAATCTTTGTGTACTGAAGACCACCACCTCCATGTGAGGTTGCGATTGCAGAGAGGGTAACGCCATCAAGGTCTGAGAATCCAGCATAGGTGTTAGCTACTGGAATGTCAGGACGCTCACCACCAACCGCTATAAGCGGAACGAATGGTCCGTAGTCGGTCTTTACTCCGTTCTCAACTACCGTTGTTAGTCCTACGTTTTCATACGGCTGTACGCCTGAGAATGCAGGATTACCTCCTAGTGACAAACTTTGTCCTGTCGAAAGGATGTGCATATATCGAGTGACTGCATCACCTGTTACGAACAAACTCTTAACAGGTGCTCCTGTTGTAATTCCAGTTGCTGCACGTGGAGTTACTTCGAATTTCAAGAGACGACGATCATCTGCTTGAGTAACGGTGTATGTCTTCTGTGTTGCGCCAGGAATTGCTACGTACGCCGCAGATGTTGTGCCTGCTCGATACCACTTGTAGGTAGAACCAGATTCAGCATCACCATTAGCGTCGAAGTAGCTGTATGTTCCTGTAAGTACCTGCCCCTCAAACGGAGTTCCCGTAATTTGAACGTTACTTGCGGTCGGTGCGGTTTCAGCTGGAATGTTGGGCACGCCGTTCACTGGAGCGGTGAATGCACTGATTACGCCATGCTTGAATGCGGCAACACGGAATTGATACGTTGTACCGTTTGTAAGTCCCGGAACTTCAATTGCAGTTACATTTTGTACTCCATCGTTGTACTTCGTATACGTTGAAGCTCCTACTGTCTTGTACTCAACCGTGTAATCATCCGCTCCTACCACACCAACGTAGGACACGCGTACTTTTCCATTTAGTCCCTGCGTTGTAACACTGGTTGGAGTTTGTACGGTAGTCATTTCCGTATCACGAAGATGAGCTACCTGTGCTGCGGTAAGTGCTCGGTCATAGACACGAACCTCATCGATTGGACCATCGAACGTACGGGTTGCACCTGTAGTTCCAGTTGAACCGATAAGAAGTCCTCGATCAGCAGCAGCTACGGGCGGTACATTAGTTAGTGTATCGATCAGGACTCCATCTACATAGAGCTTCAATGTCTTAGACGGTCCATCATATGTCGCTACAGCGTTGTACCACTGTCCTAGAGTCACAAGCTGCGTAATCTTTGGATTCGCGTAGCTGAATGAGTTTGTTGCAATTATAGAGTTTGATCCATATTGCATCAATGCATGGTTCTTTGATGACTGTGTTGGATTTGCGATAAATCCTCCCGCTGCACCAGCTGGCTTATTGATGTATGCCCATACTGATTTTGTGTATGACTCACCAATCTTAGCTGCTTCTGGTGGGGCGATTGATGAAAGTCCCGCACGGTTGAAGAACGCAGACTTGCCACCATTTACTCCGTCGGCACTTGTTGGCTTTACGGTTCCCTGCAGTGTTCCGTTGTATCCGTTACCACTTGAGTCTTTACCTAGATTGGTAGGGTCTTCAAATGAGTAGTAGAGAACAAGGCCTGATGTAATATCTTCCCCATACCCGACACCCGGTACTGGATCTGGCACCACAACTGGAGCTGCAGATGCTAGTACGGGTGCACTTACATAGACAACGGTGTTCTGAGTTCCTGTTGCAGCTCGTGGGAATACTTCAAACGAAAGATATGTCCCGGCGTCAGCTGCGGCAACCGTGTACGTCTTTGCGGTTGCACCTGGAATTGCTGTAGTTGCTCCTGTTACCGTAGCTGAACGCAGCCAACGATAGGTAGTACCTGACTCTGCATCACCATCCTGGTCCGCATAGGTATATGCTCCCGTGAGTACCATGCCAACCTGTGCTGTCCCATTTACTGACACATTGGATGCAGTTGGTGCATGCTGAACAACTGGTGGTGGCACTACTACACCCGGTATCAACACTGATACTGGATTTGAATAGGTACCTGTTACCCCACCCACCACTGCAGCTACACGTACTGCGTAGGTTGTTGAGGCGGTAAGGCCAGAGATTGTTGCAAACGGCTGCGTTGATACACCGTCGGTATATGTAGTGTAACTAGAAGCAGATGATGCCTTGTACTGCACGACATAGTCTTGAGCTGATGAAACAGCTGAGAAGGTTAGTGCAATTGAACCGTTATTAACCACCGCATTCACATTAGCTGGAGCAGGTGCAGGTGTCGGTGGTGTTGGAGGTGTAGTAACAACGCCAAGGTCAATGTCATGAAGCGTTGACACTTCGGTCGCGGTTAATGCACGCGTAAACACACGAACCTCATCAAGTGGTCCGTCGAATGTTCGCGTACTACTTGTTGTTGGCATTGAACCAACCATCATATTTCGTTCACCTGCTGGAATTGGATCGATATCAGTAAGTGTGTCAGTCAGCACTCCATCCAGATACAGCTTTAGTGTTCGTGTCGGAGCGTCGTATGTGGTAACTGCGTGCACCCAGTTACCAAGAGTGATCAGACGAGTAATTTTTGGATCACTGATTGAATACACGTTTGCAGTGATGATCGAGTTAGATCCATATCCCATGAATACCGGCTGCTTCTTTGTAGCAGTCGGATGTGAAATAAATCCAGCACCACCACCATTTGATTTGGCCATGTATGCCCACACTGACTTAGTGTATGACTCACCTAACTCAGCTTGGCTTGGAACGTCAATACGAGACGACCCTGCTCGATTGAAGAACGCGGCATTCCCATGAATACCAGTAGCTGACGTTGGAAGAACAGATCCGGCAAGGACACCATCGTTCCCGTTACCACTGTCATCATGACCAATGTCGTTTGCATTATCGAATGAGTAATGCAAAAGGAGACCTGAAGAAATACCGTCAGAAGAGCCCGTTGGTGGTGTACCAGTATCAGGAGGTGTTGGATCCTCCACTGGAGGAGTCGTAACCACAACCGGAATTTCAACTGCAGCGCTTCGCACTGCCGCACCAGGAGTCTGACCCGTTAATGCGTTTGGCGTAACTTGGAACTTCAAGAACATTCCTGTGTCAGCCTCCGTAATTTCATATGTTCGATACGTTGCGCCAGGAATATTTGTATACGTTCCATTTTCACTTGATGAGCGCATCCATCGATACGCTGAAATTCCTTCCGCATCACCATCAACATCAAAGAAGGTGTACGAACCGGTAAGAGATGCACCAACTGATGTTGCGCCAGTGGCAGTAACATTCGTTGCCTGCGGCGCCTGGTTCACACCATGCGACTGCTGATCAAGAACATGCAGTGCCGCTACTTCAGAATCAGTAAGAGCTCTCGAATAGACACGAAGCTCATCGAGAGGACCATCGAATGTTTTGGTCGCACCCGACGTTGCAAAAGATCCAATTTCAATTCCCCGTTCATTTGACGGAATGGGATCTACATCAGCAAGAGTCTGCGCGAGGGCTCCATCGATGTACAACTTCAACGTACGTGTTGGAGCGTCGTATGTGGTCACTGCATTCACCCATGAGTTGAGTGTGATCAACTGCGTAATTTTTGGGTTCGCATAGTTATAGCTGTTGGAGGTAATTATTGAATTAGATCCATAGGCCATGAACACATGCTGCTTGGATGTTTTCGATGGCTGGGAAATAAAACTTGCACCTCCTCCAGACGGCTTACTGATGTATGCCCATACAGACTTTGTATATGACGCTCCAAGTTGAGCGGACTCCGGAGTTGCTATACCTGAATAGCCTGCCCGATTGAAGTATGCAGCTCCCTCGTTAATACCAAGGGTCGGTATCGGAAGAACAGTACCTATCAAAGTACCGTTGTTTCCGTTACCACTAGAGTCCTTGGCAAGGTTGCTTGCGTCATCGAATGAATAATATAAAACCAGATCTGATGTCAGGTCTGGGACGGTTTGCGCTCTAACGACGGCAGTTGGTGAGGGTATGATAAGTGCCGCTGCAAGAACCAAAGCTACTAACGTGTATTTCTTCATACCTCTAAAATGTAGGCCAGGATATAGGGTGATACAAGTCGTACAATGTCCGAAATCAGCAGTATTTCATTCTTTTCGGACTATCAGAAGTATCTGCACCTGCATCTCACCCTGCATGATGATTCACGTATTTACTTGGTATTTCGAGTATAAAATTGAATACATATGTTTCGCAGGTGTTTCATGACCTCTTTTTTTGGGTCTTTTTCTCAAATTGTACGTCTATATGCCAGCCTCCCTTCCTCTGCCCTACTAAGGTCTACTTTATCTTCGTAAAATGTTATCCACACAGTCACTTTGGGAATGGAGTGATTACAGACCTTTTCTGTAGCAAATCAAAAAGGCGCCGAAGCGCCTTTTTGATTGTTTGTGGACCGTACAGGATTTGAACCTGCGAC
>JAHJIK010000084.1 GCA_018823385.1 Patescibacteria group bacterium
AGAATACTTGTTGTAGAAGACGAAAAGAAGCTTGGGGAGGCCCTCAAGAAAGGCTTAGAAATAAAGGGATTCACCGTTGACTGGATTGATGAGGGCGAGAAAGCTCGTACCCGTATACTCCTCTATAAGGATGAGTATGACCTTATTCTGCTCGATTTGATGCTTCCAGGTGCAGACGGCGCGACCATCTGCCGTGACGCCCGTGAAGCGGGTGTCACCACCCCTATCATTGTCCTCACCGCGCGTGACGAGACGGAAAAGAAGGTGGAGCTTCTCAACATCGGAGCTGATGACTATCTCGCCAAGCCATTCTCCTTTGATGAGTTGGTGGCCCGAATCAATGCCGTACTTCGTCGCCCTGAATCCACCCTTCCAACCAAACTTGAAGTACGTGACTTGGTACTCGATCCAAGCAGCCACTCCGTATCAAAAGGTGGCGAGCAGGTACAACTCACCCTTAAAGAGTTCTCTCTTCTTGAACTCTTTATGCGCCACCCAAACGAAGCCTTGACTCGAGAAACAATCTTGGATCACGTGTGGAGCTTCGACTTCCCTGGCTTTTCCAACGTTCTCGATGTACACATGAAGAATCTTCGTAAGAAACTAGATGACTATGGCGAAAACGATCCCCTATTTGAAACAATCCGTGGCGTGGGTTACCGACTTAATACATAAGTATCGGTACAACCTGTTCTATAAGACAACAACACACGTTATCTTATTGCAGGTAGCGCTTACTCTTCTCACCATCCTTGTATTCTGGTGGGCTATTGGGTATGCACAGCAAAGCATTATCGACAGTATCAGTAACCGCATTGCAGAAATTGCATCAGGAGCAGCCACAAGCACACAATCACTCCCCGAGACTATTGATGAGGTGCGCGAAAATACTCTTGGGTATACATTCATAATCCTGACAGCGTTAAGCGCGTTCTTTGGACTGCTTATCTCTCGATTTGCCCTATGGCCAACGCGGAACTCCCTTCAGTTCCAAAAGCGCTTCATTGGAAATGTGGCACATGAGATTAGGACACCTATGGCCATCATCAAAACCAACACTGAAGTTGAGTTGATGGATCCAAAGCTGTCTCCGTCAGTTCGCGAAACACTCAAAGAGACAATCGTTGAGGTTGATAGGATGTCTGAAACCATCAACAACCTTTTAACGTTTGATAAGCTGATGCGGCCTGGACGGATGGAGCTTATTTCAACTGATCTAGGTTCAGTTATTGAAACGGTTATCGACCACCACCGCTCACTCGCAAAGTCACGAGGCATTACACTCAATATTGAAAACAATCTCAATCCCCGAGTACTTGGAAACGCAGTGGCGCTCGACCAAGTAATTACGAACCTCGTAAAGAATGCGGTGAACTACACGCCAGCTAATGCTGGTGGATCCGTTACTGTTACGCTCGAGCCTGCATCAGGAAAACGGGTATCACTTACCGTAAGTGATACAGGTATCGGTATTGCTCAAAATGACCTGTATCACATATTTGAACCTTTCTATCGTGGTGACACCTCAAGAGCTCGTGGTATTGGTACTGGTTCCTCAGGACTTGGACTTGCTATCGTGAACGAAATCATCCGCCTGCACGGTGGCACTATTACGATTCGAAGCGCGGTCGGCCAAGGAACCACCTTTAAGATTACCCTTCCTATGGCACCAGAGACTCAAGCACAAATCGAGGCCCGAGATGCAGAGGGTGTGCACGAATTGTCCGTGGACTTTTCACAGTAGCTTCACCGAAGGTTGCGTAGTATATCGTTTGGTCCCAGCACATTTAGAACTCGCATATGGAGAAACATATACACGCACAGCTGGCCGGGGCCTGAACGCACAGTCGTTTAGGCCCCGGCCGCTATGTCTTGAGACCAACTCCTCTCTTGAAGAGAATCATCACTACGATAAGGAGAGCGATAGATAGTCCACCCATCACTGCAAAGGAAACCCAGAGTGACACGTCAGACACACCGAGGAAGCCGTATCGGAAGGCATTCACCATATAGAGGATTGGGTTGAACAATGAGAGTGTGCGGAAGAACGGAGGAAGAAGGTCAATCGAATAGAAGATACCGCCGAGATAGGTGAGCGGCGTCAGTACGAAGTTTGGCACAATTGAAATTGCATCCATTGATTTCGCATATATTGCATTGATGAGTCCTGCCAGTGAGAACAGTAGTGACGTAAGGAAGGCTGCTGCAAAGATGACGAATGCGTTGAAGATAACAATGTGGGTGAACAGAAGCGATACGATAAGTACGAGAATACCTACAATAAAGGCACGCATAATTCCCCCAGTTACATACCCTGCGATAACCACCCAGTCGGGCATGGGTGACACGAGCACCTCATCAATCACGTGCAGCCACTTTGCAAAATAGAACGTTGAAACAGTTTGCATGTAGGCGCTTGTAATTAGGGTCATCATCACAAGACCTGGCACAATAAACTGCATGTATGAGAAGCCAGAAATCTCTGCCACCTGACTTCCGATAAATCCTCCGAAAATTACAAAGTACAGGGACATCGTTACCACAGGCGGTAAGAATGTCTGTGACCATATACGGAATAACCGTACGAGGTCTTTGCGCACCATAGTCCAGTACCCAATGAGAATAGGAGATCGCATATTATTTTGAAATTAGGTTAATAAACACTTCCTCAAGTCGGCTTCCTGAGTTTCTAACATTTGCAACGGTTATGTGTTTCTTTGAGAGTGCATCCAATACGTGATTAACCGTCTCACCTTTATCTAGCATCACCTGTATTGTATTTTCATCTTTGTATTCGGCCTTGAACCCAATACCCTCGATTGAGTCAGCAGTGACAGGTTCCACTGTATCCAAGAGGAGTGTGGTTACATTCAATTTACCAAGAAGCGACTTCACACTACCCTGTTCGATTATGTTCCCACCATTGATGATCGCGACCTGACGGCAGAGGTGCTCTGCTTCTTCTAAATAGTGAGTGGTGAGGAGGATAGTTGTACCGCTCTCGTTTAGCTTCTTGAGGAACTCCCACATTCCGCGACGAAGCTCCACATCAACTCCTGCGGTAGGTTCGTCCAGTAGCAACACCTTTGGCTTATGTACCAACGCACGCGCAATCATGAGGCGACGCTTCATGCCGCCCGAGAGAGCCTGCGCCTTCTCGTTTCGCTTTTCCCATAACCCCAGCTCTTTCAACACCTCTTCAGCATATTCTTTGGCCTCGCCGTATGGGATACCGTAGTAGCCAGCTTGATTGGTTACGATATCGATTACTTTCGCGAAGATATCGAAGTTAAATTCCTGCGGCACGATACCAATAAAGCCTTTTGCTTTTGGCGCATCCACATCTATTGAAACGCCACACACTTCTACCGTCCCGCTCGTCTTAACAACCAAGTTGGAGGCAATACCAATAAGAGTACTTTTTCCTGCTCCATTGGGGCCTAACAGTGCAAAGAACTCGCCCTGTGGTATTTCAAGAGATACTCCCTTAAGTGCCTGCGTTCCTTTGTCGTATGTCTTTACTAAATCAACTATCTTCAGAGCAGGTGCATCATTCATAGGGAGGAGTATATCACTTGGCACTATAACGGAGAAAGCCTGTCCGTTTCCAGACAGGCTTCTGATCTTCATCAGATGATTTCTTTACGGCCTAGTTGTAAAAAGGTTCTGCACGAATGCTAGAAGTATAAGCCGTAAAGAAACAATCTTATGGAGTTTCCTTGCGCACCAAGGTGATATATAGACAGTACTATAGTCTGATTTATTTGTCAATACTTGCTATACTTCACGAATGAAAGCTCTTGATAAAAAAGGAACGCTTCGCTTCTTCCGCTACGTATCAGTGGGTGTATCCACCTTCCTGTTCGACATGCTCCTTTTATATATCGCAACCACCCTCCTTGGCGTTCCGTACTACGTCTCCACTCCAATCGCCTTCTTGATTGCGATGACCATTAACTATTTGATCTCCCGTCGCTTTGTGTTCACGGGTACTGAGCGGAAAATCCATCACGGTTATATGTACTATGTCGTGCTCGGCGTATCTGCCGCGTCGGTCATTACAGGACTCGTCACCATACTCGTGGAGCACGTTGGTTTCAACTATTTAGTCGCTCGCACCATTGTGTCCGGTCTTGTAGGTATTTTTGGATATCTTTTCAACTTATATTTCAACTTCAAAGTCGTCGGAAAACACGGGTAAGCAGGATATACTTTGAGTAATGGAATCTACTCTTAAGAAACAACTCTCAA
>JAHJIK010000085.1 GCA_018823385.1 Patescibacteria group bacterium
TACAGTCGATTCACGTTATATTCTATAAATCTCTTTTTTGCCTGTATCGCTTCTTCATTGACTCGAACTATAGTGACTGTGCCTGATATCAATTCACGTGTGCCGGTATAGAAATCAAAAAGTACTTTCTCAATGGCGTGTATCCCGCTAACCTCGTTACCGTGTGTACCCCCAAACACAACAACAGAGGGTCCTGACTCATTACCTGTTATGCGTATAGCACTCTTAATATCGTGGAGAGATTCGATTTTCACACTGAAAGTATACTCCACTCGAAGCACACAGCCGCCCTAATAGGCGGCTGAGTGCAAGTGCGCGGGTTCGTGGACGGTGCTGGAACTGAATCTAGAAGCACTGACTCATGGGGTGTCGCATCTTCATTCCTAATCCAGCCCAATCGCACTCCTAACTGCAACATAAACCTGTTCAGTATCCAGGTGTGTTGTGTCTATGACCACCGCATCTGAACGTTGAATATGAAGGGAATGTGACTTCTCCCACAACTCACTGACTTTCTCCGGAGTGAGGAGTCCGCCCTCCTTGAAGCCGCGGTTTGCTGCACGCCTCTCTACTACGTCTTTATCTGCAAAAAGAAGAACTTCGTAGACATCGGCAGCATGCCGCCTACCTATTTCAACAAGATTATCGAGAGTGTCTGTATAGGAAATGGCTTTGTCGATGATAACATCGTGACCGCTCTGAAAACCCTCTACGACAGCATCGGCAGTAAGCTCGTAAGAGCGGCGTGAACTCTCTTCTCTGTGTTCGCGATAGTTGGATATAGTTCTCCGCAACTCGTCAATATTTATAAGAACCGATGATGTAAGTTCTTGATGCAGACGGCTTGCGATAGTGGACTTCCCTACTCCTGGAGGCCCATTAAGAATGATTAGCTTCATGGCTGCATATCTGCATTTTCATAAATTATACCAGTTCCGGTAACATCTGATTTCTTTTTCTGTATTTCTTATGTTGGCGCGGGTTCATGGACGCTGTTGTAACTGAGATTAGAAATGTTGAGGAAAAGCCAAAACCTTTTTATTCCGAATATGTCAGATGCTACACTCTTACCATGAGTGAAGGACACCGGAGTCGACATGAACATAGACCAAATCAAAGACAAGAGGCTTTTACAAGGTTGATTGAAGAAGTTGAGGGCTTGCAAGAGAAATATATGATTCATGGCCACGGAATGACGAGTAAAGACCGCGCTGAAAGTGTGCTGCAGCGGGGCTTGTATACATCATGGACAACCTTACAGGATATAACACATCCACTTGAGCAAACTAGCGGCTCACTTGCCAAACAAATGGATAATTGGAGCTACGATTCACGTCCCTACGTAATACTAATTGCCATTCCAAAGCACGATGATTATTTCGCATCTGATGTTGCGAGTGACGAAGCAAGTGCTGCCGATAACAGAGAACGTTCGAGAGCTTTCGCTGAACAACATGTATTTGAAACCACCGAAAGACCTTCAGACCTTCATGTTTCCTTAAGTGCAGATAAACGTATTCCTCCAGAGAGGATAATTGGCTACTGGGATAGGGTCGAAACCAAGCTGCACCGAAACCCTTCCTTCATCGAGAGCTGATCAAGCATTTCACTTGAACCAGAAAGACCGCCCATTTGGGCGGTCTTTCAGCATTTCTTATGTTGGCGCGGTCGAAGGGACTTGAACCCTCGGTCTCCGCCGTGACAGGGCGGCGCTTTAACCAGCTAAGCTACGACCGCTCTAGATACCCCCCTCCCAATATCTCCCATTTAGGCGGTAGAAAGAGGGTCGGGGTAGGGACAGTATGATATATAAGGCGACAGAGTGCAAGGCTATACACTCTCCTGAACAACAATGTGCTGGTGGGAGGACTTGCACCTCCGACCTTAGGTTTATGAGTCCTATGCTCTAACTACCTGAGCTACACCAGCAATATACCCACCATACTATGAGATACGTTGTACTTCAACGGCTATGACCCCATTAGCGTTGAGGCACGCTCCAGGTCCTCAGGAGCCGTAATCTGTATCCAGAAGGTTGTCATAACAGCATGAATCGGGATATTCCCTGCAAGAGATGCTTGAACCATATGGTGTGGAAGGCCGAACTCTGCACTTCCCTCATTTTTCGGTACTGGTGGGAAATCAAATATGCGACGATCAAGTACCGCAAGGTTGGTGTTAAAGAGACCTGGTGTTCCTCTATGATTCCCCTCTTCAATACCAACCACCTCTCCTTTATCATTTACAATCATCTTTCCTCCCGCAGCCATGTGTTCCATATCTTCTAGGAGCAGTGACCAACCCTCTGTTGCAATGCAGTTCTCCATATCCTCCCGCGCATATATATCGTCACCCATCAGAATCATAAACCGTTCATTGAGTATGGGCTGCAGCAACAGGAGTGCACCTCCTGTTCCATTGAGCTCTGTCTGCTCCATATACGTAATCTTCGTACTGTTATACTCGTTTCCATACCGCTCCTTAATCACATCTCCCAGGTATCCAATCACGATGATTATTTCATCAATAACTGCAGGGAGCTGATCAAACTTGTGTTCCAAGAGCGTCTTTCCATTAATAGGGAGCATTGGTTTTGGAAGCGTTTCGGTTAACGAACCCATTCGAGTCCCCTTTCCGGCCGCTAGTATGATGGCTTGCATACTGCGCATACTACCCCACATACCCTATATTTAGCCACTGTATGCCCGTGCTACACTTTTGACACATGCAAGACGACCACCACGAGCACGAAGCGCTCGCACATGAACTTAACGATCCAGAACTTCGTGCTGCGTATGCGGCCCCCTACGACCATTACAAGACTGGGATTATAGCCAATATACTTGGATGGCTACTCGTTACCTCAGGCACCCTTATGTACGGACGGAAACCTTCGTACGGAAAGTTTAAGGCCATCGAGGTGATTGCCCGTATCCCGTATCAGTCGTGGGAAGTGGCAAGCTACACTCTCTTGACTGCCTTCTATGGAAACGAGAAGAAGGCTATTGATTTAACAAAGACCGGGATGTTCAGCCGCATGGCACAAGACAACGAAACCATGCATGTGGTGGTTATCACGAAGATCTGTAAGGAACGAAAGTGTGTAGGACCTATCCGCCACATGCTCATCCCTCTCATCTTCGCCTTCTTCTATTTCTGGACCATTTACCTTCTCTACATGCTGCATCGTAAGTCTGCGCTTGAACTGAACTATCTCTTTGAAAACCATGCGTTCCACCAGTATCAGCAGTTCCTTGATGAAAATGAGGCTGCTCTAAAAGAACGTATGTGTATGTCTGACTTCCTCACCCTGTATGGACGCCACGTACGCAGTGAGTACGAGCTATTTGAAACAATACGTAACGATGAATTAATTCATCGCAATAGGAGTATTCGGGAACTTGAAGCACGCACCTGCTAATCTAGTGACGTATAGAATTGCGGCAGTTTTATAAATATTCCTCGCTCACCAACTTCTCTGTCGAATCCTTTTCACATTCAAACTCTCCCTTCTTTGGAAGATCTCCCACTATCCCCTGCATCATTGCTCGCAAACTCTTAACACTGAAATATAGAGCGATGAGAAGCAGCACTGCAGCAATCTCTCGAACAAACAACAGCTGAATTGGATCAACCTGGCTGTTCGTAATAGCTGCAAATTCAAAAAGGAACACGCCGACTGCAGACGCCACAGCGTTCAGTCCCATCACAATGGGGCCATGTGGATTCGTAAGCCCTGCGAGAGCAATGAAGATAATACCGCCCAGTATTTCAAGCCCGTAACTTAGTGGAAGTGTGTTCCCCCAAAATGGCATTGCGAGAAATGAAATACCAACCGTTACTACAAATATAATTCGTATCGTGTCTCCGCTGTAGTGTGTAATTGGGTTGTGATTCATGTTATGTGTTCAATATGGTTACCTGGTAACAGAAATAGACTGCGTACAGCATCCATGCAAAATACGGCGCAAGTAGGAGTGATGCGCGTGATGAGATCTTCCACGTAAGTACCAGTAACGCGACTACACTCAACAACACAAGTCCTGCAGCACCAGCTGCATATGAGAGCTGGTGTGCTCCGAAGAAGAGATAGTTCCAAAGCAGCACTAATAGACTGTTCCCCATGTAGAGGGCAGTCAGAGCGGTAAACACCTTATTTCGTGGTGCTACATTCCACACCATACTCATAGAACCCGCCACGAGCATGAAAAGTGCAGCCCATACAACAGCGACCGTAAACTCCTGTAGCGCAAATGTAGGCAATATAATAGTACGATACCAATCAAGACCGAGTGTTGTTATCGCCCCCACCGCAAAGAATGAGAGTGTGGCGACATAAAATATGAAGTAATTGATGAGGGTGTTCTGCTTATTCATATCTATATAGTACTACCATTTCTGTACTACAATACCCTTATACAAGCTAAAGCGTATACATATGACCCTTGAACAAAAGACTGAAGCTGCGCTCGCGTTCCTCCAATCCCATAGAAGTGGCGTGCTTGCTACCCTCTCGCCTGAGGGAGCTCCTCACGCACGCCTCCTATACTTCTCTGCAGACAAGGATTTCAATATTCACTTTCTCACCCTCTCAACCACAAGAAAGGTGAAGGATATTGAAACTGACCCGCGAGCAGCCTTTGTGGTTGCAGCAGAAGACGTACCTCAGACGCTTCAAATACAGGGAGTACTTGAGGATAGAACTGATACTGCTGTGAATGACCCTATTGTGAACCATCTATTTGATAACTTGAAATCGAATACAACGTACTTCGCTCCACTTACCCGCTTTGATCCAGGAAAAGTTTTCTTCTATCGACTCAAGCCGACTTCTGTTCGGTGGGGTGACTTTACGCATGGACACTCAACAGATGAGGTGTTCACCGAACTCCACAAAGCGTAGCAAAGTACTAGCTGCGACAGAGTGTGTTTGATACGGGCGACCAGTACGGCTAATCTTCCGGCGTATATGGACGGGACTTGTATATACCCCTAGGGGGTA
>JAHJIK010000086.1 GCA_018823385.1 Patescibacteria group bacterium
TCTCAAAGAAGGTGCCGTCCTCTTCACCCACACGGAACACCGCCATTGATCCCACGTTACCAAACACAGCATCTCGTATCTTCTCATCAATCTGCGCCAAGAACTGGTGCGCGATAGTAAGAGACAGCTTGTACTTACGAGCCTCAGACAGAATAGCTGGGATTGAGTCCGTCGTTATGTTCTGGAACTCGTCGATATAGAGATAGAACGGTGGGAAGTTAGTACCTGGCGAGTCGGCACGAGAAAGCGCCGCCATGAATAGTTTTCCAACCAGAATAAGTCCAAGAAGGTTTGCATTTCGCTCACCCAAGCGCCCCTTTGAAAGATTCACGAGCAGAATCTTCTTGCTATCCATTATCTCTCTAAACTTGAATGACGACTCTTGCTGACCAATAATTGGGCGCATGAAATCGTTTGCAGTGAAGTCATCAAACTTGTTCGTGATATACGGAACAATATTCTGAAGTGACGCATCCCCCTCTGCTTTTGTCGCTATTTCATTCCAGAACTGATTTACAACCGGATTGTTGCTGCGTGCAAGTTTGTAGTTTCGGAACTCTGCATTTGATAGCACGCGACCAATGTCCATGAGCGTTGAGCCTGATTCAGGATCTTCCATTACAAGTAGCGTTGCGTTACGGAAGTACTGCTCGAAAGCCGGGCCCATTGATTCAGGTGTATCTCCATACAGTCGCTTAAAGATTGCGAGAATCTCGTTAACGATGAAAGTCTTTTGTTCAGGATATGCGGGATCATACTCGAGAAGATTGAGTCCAAATGGTCGTGCTACGTAGGCAGGATCAAAGTAGATAACGTCTTCATATCGCTCAGGTGGAATACCAGCGAGAATATCAAGCACATCGGTACCGTGTGGGTCGATAAAACAGACGCCTTCACCGTTATCAATATCCTGCTGGATAAGCGTCTTCATGAATGATGTCTTACCGGTACCGGTCTGTCCGATAACATACAAGTGTCGAAGCCTGTCCTCTGGTGCAATGTGAATATCAACAGTCTTTCCTCTAAAGTCACTGGTACCGATGGTAAGACCGGTTGGTGATAGTTCCATTGATGGCGGAGCGGAAGTAAATCGAGACTGCTTAAGGTGCGGGCTTGATTTAATACCTGCTGGTGGGAAGTGATACATCGTCGTGAGTTCACGCAGAGACAGCGGCACATTCTCACTTGGCGTAAACAGTCGGAATGAGAAGTCTTTTGAAAGCTTCTTCTCTGTGTTGCGATTTGAACGTTTCCACTCAATTCGATTCCCCTTTGTATATTCAAACTGATTGAACGAAGACTCGAGCTCGCCAAGAAGCTGTGTTACATGTGCTGCGTCTCTTGAAGATACGACCAAGCGAATATTAGTAGAAACAATTAGCGTGCTCATCTTCTTATCAAGTGCTTCGATTGCCTCTTGATCGATATTGCTCTTGTCTAAGCTTTTCTGACTAATGATGTCTACCGTCCCACGAAGCAGCTCTCCTGCAAGTGTTTCAGGAGTTGAAAATGCCCGGTCACGACGCTCGCCATTTCGGAGCTGTTCAACTATTCGTCGATAGTGATTGAGGTGCCGACCACCTTCTGGCTTGATAATGATCTGAAGCGCAGCTCCTTCATCTTCAGGAGCGATTTGTGCAAATGCATTCAAAAGTGAATTGAGAGGATCGTAGTCAAAATCAACATAGTCCTTGAGTGGCAGCATGGGACGTCCCTTCAAGTGAGCGACAGACACTTGTGAAATACCTTCTTCAACAAAGACGTTGTAGTCATTTGGTTGTGGTGTTACGTGAGCTCCCGGGAAAATTGCTTGCAACTGCTTTTCAAACAGTGGACGCCGTCCGTTTGGAACTGCTGCATAGAACATGAGATGTTGCTTGTTAACAGGAATTGCAAGCTCGAGCGAAAAATACGCAGGCTCATTTGCATACGCCTCTTCAACAGACATCATGCCTGAATAGAACTGCTCCATGGCAGAAATCATTTCCTTAAGGTTCTTTGATTTCTGGTCTGGATCCTGATGCATTTCAGGTAACGCAATTTCATACAGCGTAGTATGGAGTGCCTTCCAGTCTGGCTGATTCTCAGAGAACCCTTTCACTGGCATACCTGCAAGCAAATACTGGACCAAATATCGATGGAAATCATCTTGTAGGTGGGAATTCCCAAGTTTCTCTAGTACCGCATACGCATTGTGAATTCCTTTCACTTCCATAAGTGAACGGAGCTCTTCCATCGTCGCATCGTTATCATCTGGATCAAGGTCAA
The DNA here is from genome assembly GCA_018823385.1 of Patescibacteria group bacterium. Lineage (GTDB taxonomy): Bacteria > Patescibacteriota > Minisyncoccia > Phycocordibacterales > Phycocordibacteraceae > C7867-001. The sequence goes on from JAHJIK010000086.1 coordinate 2,269, forward strand.
GAGAAATTCCTTCGACCTGGTCGCGTGTCAGTTGCAGTTCAGGTGACAGAACGCGTTCTGCGGGAGTAGTTTTGTGTTCAATAACACTGTCGTGCGCCACGAGTGCACGTGGTTTTTCTTGTCGCATCGATTGCAACTCCAATTCTTTGCGTTCAATTTGAGCACGCAGATATGCAAGCTCTTCTTCAGGCGTTTCAATAGGTCGTTCTAGTCCCTCCATTACTAGTAGTATACGACAGAGCTACGTGTATGTGTGGTGTGTGCGAGGATAAAAAATCCGCACCGTCATATTTCAGACGGTGCGGGTGCGTACGCATGTACTTATTTGTCTAACACATCATTCGTATACTCAATTAGAGTCGACCCCGTGATGAGTTTAACGGCAACTGCATAGGGTTCGAAAATTGCGAACTCTTCTCCCGAGGTGAACGTAAGAGGAACCTTTTCGCCATCACCCCAAGTGTGTTCGGCAATATCCCGAGCGACCTGCTTGTCAAGCCACGGAGGAGCGACACCTTCTTTGATATCTGAGGTCCGTGCCATGCGGCAGCAGTCGCCATTTCCCCACTCGTCCAGCATCAAGTCTGCATCCGCTTCGAACTTCGCATCGATGAGAGTAACGCCGCGACTGAGAAGGTGTTCGCTTATCGCACGGAAGGCGCGCAAAGAGCGTGCCGTAGCAGCCGGGTACTCAGTTCTCACATCAGCCGAATAGCACGGCTCGTCATCCTCTGACTTTTCAGTTGGTGTGAAGACCGGATGTGAGAAACGATACATATGAGGCAGTCCTGGCGGCAGATTCAGACCGTACGGATCGTTTCCTTTCAGATACTCTTTGTACAGTGAACCGGTAAGGTACCACCTCCAGATAAATTCCTTCAAGATTGGTTTTCGTTCCTGCACGACGATTGCCCGGTGGTGCAGATCGGCAATTCTTCTGCATTCAGGCGGAAGGTACTCATATATCTTCTGACCGAAAGCAACGATATGGGTAGGTATCCCGGCTTTCTGAAGCACCTCCAGATTCCAGAAAACAGTGAGGGCCGTCAAAACCTTTCCTTTGTTATTGATTGATGTGCGATGCACAACGTTGTGCGTACTCAGCCGATCACTTGCGACAACAAGTAACTTGCCGTCTGGCAAGCGATAGGTATCGCGATTCTTACCAGAATGAAAATGAGTAAGAATTCGATCCAAGATAGTTCTGGAATACACGTGCGTCTCCTACA
>JAHJIK010000087.1 GCA_018823385.1 Patescibacteria group bacterium
TATAGCTGGGCGCCTGTTCTCCTTACCTCTTCATACCTACATATATGGAGCATATGAAAAGGGTGTATAAACATTGACTTTTATGTGTTTTAAGGGTATGTTTATACCTTGTTCTTGGGAGAGAAGCATGGGAAATTCTGCGATGCAGCTCGATGCTGCGATTAAGAAGGGTAAGGTTTTGCTGAAAAACCCTCTTCTGAAGGGGTGCGTTATCGGCAAGATAGCTTGCGCGGGGGTCGGAAGACTCAATGGCACGACATTCAAGTGCGGGAAAAGGAACGGAGAGCTGTTCAATGCAGCCTCACCTCCGCCCGCCGACTGCGAGCTTAGATCAACGCCCGGAAAACAAATCAAATAGGCTCTAACAGGCCGAAAAGGATGCTGATTCGCAGAAGCGGGTCAGCACCTTTCCTTTTTAATAGGGTGTGTTAATCTATGCCGTATGACAGTACGAATGCGCCACACACGTGGTCACACACGAAACCGCCGATCGCACCACGCGCTTACGGCTAATGCGATAGTAACCGATAAGGAAAGCGGTGCTCTTCGCCTACCTCACCGCCTTGATGAGACAACGGGCATGTACCGTGGCAAGCTTATCGTTCCAGAGCGAAAAGCTCAGATTAAGGAGGATGCAGAACGAAAGGTAAAGCACTCTCACGAGCAGGAGCACGATCACACTGATGGTGTTAAGGAGCCAATTCACACAGAAGAGAAGGCTGACAAGAAGCAGGGACTTATGGGGCGCATGAGCAAGGGTAAGGTTAAGGCTCGCTCAGGAATGGGAGGAGTTGGAAGCTCATAAGAGTTTTATGAAAAGAAAAACGCCACGAGAAATCGTGGCGTTTTTCTTTTCATATCCACAGCTCGTATGTCTTCATGTTGAATACTCTGGTAGTGTAGAAATACAAGCTCTTTATATATGGCCAATCGCCACCTAGCCCGATCCGTTGTTCTACAAACACTCTTTGAGTGGGACACTGCACACAACATGCAGGGTGACGCATCCGATGCACTCTTACGAAATGTCGAAGAGTTCGGAGGTGACGATACTGACAAGCCATTTATGGAGAATCTCCTCACCGGTGTTATCGCAAAGCGACCAGAACTTGATTTAGTTATTAGCAAAGCGGCACCTGATTGGCCACTTGATAAGATTGCACCGGTTGACCGAAACATTCTTCGTATCGGTCTTTTTGAATTGCTCTTCGCAGACCGTACTCAGGTACCAGCAAAGGTTGCGATCAACGAAGCTATCGAACTAGCTAAAGTATTTGGTGGTGATTCGTCAGGACGATTCGTAAACGGAGTACTTGGAGCGGTATACAAAGAGATGGGCGAGCCAGGAAAAGATGAGAAAGGAAAGAAAGAGAAGATTAAGCGAGAAGACCTGCCGGTAGAGCAGTTAGGAGGAGCAGTGGTGTACGCTCAGCACGACGGTCAGTTCTATCTAGCCCTTGTACATGATGTGTTCGGTCACTGGACTCTTTCAAAGGGAGGATTGCAGGAAGGAGAAACCGTTGAAGGTGGTATTGTGCGTGCAATAAAGCAGGAGATGGGAGTGGACATCGTTCTTGAGGACAAAATTGGAGAGAACGAGTATGTGGCATCACATCCTGAGAAAGGTAAGTTCCGTAAGCACGTTACCTACTACCTCGCACGCTCAGAGTACGAGCCATTGAAGCTTGAAGAAGGAAAGGGAGGGCTTGATGATACAAAGTGGTTCCGACTTACGGACATCCTGGACCTCAATTTCTATGACGACATGCTTCCCATCGTGACTGAAGCCGTGCAGAAGCTTCTGGATAAGTCGAAGTCTAAGAAATAGCAATAATACCAGTTTTGATATACCGTAGCGGTATGACAACAGATGTTGCAGCACATGGCGCCAAACTATGCCTTACATTCAAGAATCTCGACCTTCTGGCCGAGGCGTTAACGCACCGCTCATATATCAATGAGAACAAAGGAGCAAAGGCACATAATGAGCGTTTGGAGTTCCTCGGGGACGCTGTTCTTGAGCTTGCAGTAACACACTTCCTTTTCAATAAGTATCCAACAAAGCCGGAAGGTGAGCTAACAGCATTCCGCGCCTCACTCGTTAATACATACTCACTTGCAGATTCAGCGGAACTGATTGGTCTTAATGACATGCTCTTGCTGTCAAAAGGAGAGTCTAAAGACACAGGACGTGCGCGTCAGATAATTCTTGCTAATGCGTTTGAAGCACTCCTTGGTGCTATCTATCTTGATCAAGGATATGAAGCTGCTGAGGCTTTCATTGCAAAGAATCTGTATTCAAAGATTGAGGATGTCATTGCAAAGCGTGCATGGCAAGACGCGAAAAGTCGTTTCCAGGAGGTGGCGCAAGAGAAGCGTTCAATCACTCCAACATACAAAATCGTTCGAGAAGAGGGGCCTGATCACAACAAGCAATTTACGGTGGGGGTACATCTTGGTAATGAAAAGATTGCAGAGGGAATGGGTGCATCAAAGCAGGAAGCAGAGCAGTCAGCAGCACAGGCAGCGCTTGACAAGACGGGTTGGTAGACGTATAGTCCTCATCAGGACTCCACGACCCGTGGATTTTTTGAGGGATTAGTTCGATGCAAAATGTTCTAAAGAAGATTCCGCGGTGGATTCAACTCGCCATCGTCGGTGTGATATACGGGGCGACGCAGTGGTGGTATTCCACCCTCGCCGGCACCATGAAGATCTGGCGCGACAACCAACTGCCAGGCATTCATAGCTCCCCCATCTTCAACGAAGAGGGCGTCGCGCTCGTCGTCACGATGCTGGTGACCGGGTTCAGTGTCAGTGTTCTGGGGTCATTCTTCGGCCCTGGTCGACTGCAGTTCCGCTGGTTCTGTGCGGGCGTCATCA
>JAHJIK010000088.1 GCA_018823385.1 Patescibacteria group bacterium
CACCAATATAGGTAAGGATCCATCCATACACAGGTCCAAATAGAAGTGCCGACAGAGGCGTCATGATTGACGTAGGGAAGAATACGATAGCTCTGAGGCTATAGGCAACCACGTAAATAAGAAATGCCCATGGGCCAACCATCATAAAATACTCCCGCAGATACATAGGGGTCACCTGATGGGTGTAGAGGTAATACGCAGTACAGGCGATAAGGGATACCCAGACAACAAAGAGAACCTTCTTGATGTTCATACCAATACTGTAGCCCGAAGGTACAAAATTAGGAATCGATAGAAAAAACTTTTTGTTTTGATGTATGTCCCGATATGAGGGTTACGTCGCTTTTGGAAATATCGAAGTGATCTGCCAAGAGTTCAATAATAGCCATATTTGCCCTATTGTCAGTCGGTGGTTCAGTTGTAGACACCTTATATACGGGGAGATCAGGCTGCATAAAGGCAAATGTGAGCGTTGGTTCGGTCACGCGCTCGACGCTATTTTTCTTGGCCTTGGGACGCACTTTCACAAGTATCTTCATACCCATACTATGCCATATCGCAGTCTGTTGTTGGAAAAGGTATACTCTACTGCATGAAAGAAAAAACACTCGTAGAAAAGATTAATGAAGTTGTGCCAGAGAAGTTTAAGTCACTACCAGTATATGAGGCGGTAGAAATTCGTATTATGGTCACCTCGCTCGTTGAAGCACTGACCGCCACTCGTCCTGAGGTGATGGAGAAGTACACTGAGATTAAGAATGTGAAAGATGAAGAAGCAATTGCCGCAATCAAAGCAATGGATTTCGGATCATTTGAAACACCTACAGCTGAATAGCGATATGCAGACAGTCATACACCGAGCCGAATCAAGAGGAGGTGGAGACTACGGCTGGCTCAAAACTCGATACAGCTTTAGCTTTGCTCAGTGGTATGACCCAACCCGAATGGGGTTTGGTGCGTTGCGTGTCATCAACGATGACTACATAGCGCCTAATAACGGTTTTGATACCCATGCACATGCTGACATGGAGATAATCACGATTGTGATGAGCGGTACCATAACGCACACCGACAGTATGGGTAACATGGGAACGGTATCTGCAGGGGAGGTACAGGTGATGTCAGCTGGTACAGGCGTTACACACAGTGAAGTGAATGCATCCGAAAAGGATCCTATAACACTCTTCCAGCTATGGATCACCCCTCGCGTACAGGGTATTGATCCTGCATATGACCAGCGTGCTTTTGATTTGGAAACAGAGGATGCTGTTGCATTGGTAGGAGGCTCTGGACTCTCAATAAATCAAGACGCAGCAATTACTCATGTGAAGCTTCAAAACAATTCGTTCACCTATGAATTGAAAGATCCTTCTCATGGTGCATACGTATTAGTTATCGCTGGCGATATTGAAATTGCAGGCGATACATTAGAGACGAGAGACGCAATTGGTATCGTCGGAACAGACCAGATTGAACTAAAGGGGACAGGGACCGTGCTTATTATCGAAGTACCGATGGTCTAGTATGCCTCACTGGGTATACATTCTTGAGTGTTCTGATACGAGCTTGTATGCTGGCGCAACGAATAATTTAGAGAAGCGCTTGCATCAGCATAATCATGAAAAGGGTGGTGCTAAGTATACGAAAGCACGCCGTCCGGTTGTGTTGGTATATTCAGAAGCTCTAGATACGCTTGCAGAGGCTCGCAGTAGGGAGGCGGCAATCAAACGTATGACACGAGCAGAGAAGCTGGCACTTATCACCAGTGCGACGAAATAGCCTCGTGCTATAACTAATCGGCTATGAAAAATAAACCTCTACTGGTGCTGTTCTGTACGCTGCTGCTGGATACCATCAGTATCGGCATTTTAATTCCTGTACTCCCGTCTCTATTCACTGATCCTTCATCAGCTACGTTTGTGCTGCATGGATACTCAGTGAGCCAGCAATTTTTCATTGCGGGCGCTATCACGGCAATATTTGGGTTTATGCAATTTCTCGCAGCTCCTATTCTGGGAGAGCTTTCTGACGTGTATGGAAGAAAGAAGCTGCTGACCGTAGGTGTAGCACTACTCGCACTCTCAAACATTGCTTTCGGGTTTGGTGTACAGATGGCATCTCTCTGGATTCTTTTTGGTAGTCGCATTGTGGCAGGCTTTGCTGGCGCTAACTTTAGTATTGCGCAGGCAAGTATTGCAGACATTAGTACGCCAGAGAACAGGGCGAAGAACTTCGGAATCATTGGTGCGGCCTTTGGTATTGGGTTTATTCTAGGACCCCTTCTTGGAGGGTTGGTGGCGGCTACCTTTAGCTTTGCAGCTGCACCGTTTTGGTTTGCGGGTGCACTTGGTGTGCTCAACGTTATCTTTATCTGGGTCATGTTGCCTGAAACAAGAGTGGTGTCAGAAAAGGTGAAGGCTCGATTCGATATCTTTAAGGGGTTGAAGAACATTCGAGCGGCCGCAAAGGACAAAGATGCAAGCCCGGTATACGTTACGAGTTTCTTGTACATGTCAGGCTTTGCCTTCTTTACATCCTTTATCGGGATCCTTCTATCTGTACAGCACGGATACACTGAAGCGGGAGTGGGCATCTTCTTTGCTGTTGTTGGGGTCTGTATAGCATTTACTCAGCTCGTCATTTTGGGACGCGTTACAAAGAAGTATACGGAGAAGAAGATTCTTCTGTTTGGTTTTCCTATCGTCGCGGCAGTTATCTTCCTGTATCCATTCGTACAAGGCAATTTCATCTTGTTCTTGCTGATTCCTGTCATGGCAGTACCGCAAGGATTGGCGTTCGCTAACATCAGTTCATTGGTGAGCAAGAGTGTGTCACCAGATAAACAAGGAGCAGCCCTCGGTATCAATGGATCTTTGATGGCATTGGCACAGGGAATAGTGCCGCTTGTTGCCGGTATTGGGACTGGTATTATCGGCCTCGCTTCGCCATTTATTGCAGGCTCTGCTCTTATGGTTGCCGCGTGGTTCGTACTTCGAACTTCTCGCTAGGGTATACTGGGTGAATGATGATATTCACCAACAAAAACATGCTGTACGCGCTTATCGGGCTACTTGTTGTGGGCGTACTTATATATGTCGGGTACGTAGCTCTACAAAAACCAATCCAGAAGGAAGAAGTAGTATTTACCGGCGAGACCAAGACTGCTGTTATGGCAGGCGGGTGTTTCTGGTGCGTTGAGGCTGACTTTGAAAAGCTGGCGGGAGTGGTTGGTGTTGTTTCGGGATATTCTGGTGGAACCACAGAGAATCCAACCTATCAAAACTATGCTGCCGGCGGACATCGCGAAGTGGTTGAAATTACCTACGACCCAACAACCGTGAGTTATGGAGCGCTTGTTGAATATCTCGTAAAGCATAGCGACCCAACCGATGGCGAAGGCTCATTCTATGATCGCGGTCAGGAATATGCACCAGCTGTGTACTACGAAAATGAAGAAGAGAAGCTCGAGGCTGAAAAGGTACTCCAATCAATCGATGCGATGCAGGTATATGAAAAACCACTCGCTGTGAAAGTACTTGAGCGAGAAACGTTCTGGCCAGCAGAGGAGTATCACCAGGATTACTACAAGAAGAGTGCACTTAAATATGGATACTACCGTACAGCATCTGGTAGGGATGCCTTCGTACAAAAGCACTGGGGAGACAATACAATGCCTACCAAGACAGAAGTATCTGCTTCAGCCACAGGTTCATCCTGGAGTACGTTCACCAAACCATCTGATGCCGAGCTTAAAGAAATGCTCACTGCGATGCAGTATCGAGTGACACAACAGAATGGCACAGAGCAGCCATATCAGAATGAATATCACGACCTTCATGCAGACGGGATATACGTCGATGTGGTTTCAGGTGAACCGCTATACTCATCGAAGGATAAGTATGACTCAGGTACTGGGTGGCCCTCATTTACACGCCCACTTGAGCCCGACAATATTGTGCTTGTAGCAGACCGAAGTCTCTTTACGCTACGTACCGAGGTGCGTTCAAAGCATGGAGACTCTCATCTGGGACACGTCTTCAACGATGGTCCTGCTGATAAGGGTGGTTTACGGTACTGCATGAATTCTGCAGCACTTCGATTTATACCAAAAGAAGAATTGGATGAGAAAGGATACGGAGAATACGTTGGGATGTTTGAGTAAGGATATTCACTAATAGCTACGAAGCTGCATGAACCTCGGTGGTATACTCGGGGTATATGTTGCTATCCATTCTTGGTCCACTCGAAATACAGTTTCTGTTCGGACTATTCTTGAGCGTTGGTCTGGGGTATATCATTGGCGCTGAACGGGAGTCGAGAGGGAAAGATGCCGGAATTAGCACCCACATATTAGTAATCAGTGGAGCAATGCTCTTCACGTTACTTTCGGTTGGGGACGGGACAAACTACGACACTCGCATCGCAGCCCAGATCGTGTCAGGAATCGGTTTCCTTGGCGCTGGTCTCATCCTAAAAGAGGGAAGCACTATTAAAAACCTCACCACGGCTGCAAGTATTTGGTGTGCGGGAGCTCTTGGTATGACTATCGGATTTGGCTTCTATGTGGTGGCGCTATTCGCAGGAATTCTCTTCATGTTGGTACCTCGAATACCCCACATTCGTGACAAGAATCAAGAGGCAGACTCTTAATGAGAGCTTCAGGGTTTACTGGTATGATGTAAGTACCTATGAAAACATCACATAAACGTCTTCTGTTAGTTCTGGCTGGCCTTATTATTGTCGCAATTGCCGGGTACGCCATTTGGACAGCAATGCCTCATGAGCGTGAGGCACGGCCATCGATATATCGTAACGCTGACTACAACTATGTTCTTGTGTACCCATCCAACTACGATCTTCTTGAGCGTGGTCGATCAAATGTTGTAATTGGTCACCGAACAGATAAAGGCATGAGTGCCATTGTTGAGGCAACCGGGATACAAGTTCGAGACGGAGAACAGTTTGCCAGTTACGATGATTTCCTTATGCGTAAGAGTCGTGAATTCTGTGGTGCAGATCTTCCAACGATCACACAAGTGTGTACGGAAGTTGTGTCACAGGAAGTTTATATTTCCGATACGAATGTCGAAGGAGTGACGTACTATCTGACCGAGCTAACTACAAACCTATCGACAGGGGAAGTGACGACGGGACGTGCTGGTCCATTTTACGCATATGATTTATCTGCAATTAATGCAGGAACTCAGTATGCAGCCGTAGTAATACGGCCAGCACCTGGTGTAGCGCCTGCGGATGTTGATTCTGACCTAATAAAGGAGGTTGCCCGGCAGATCACGCTACTAGCCCCTACATCCCGTTAAGAAGCACGGTATACTGCACATATGGGATGGATACCATTAGCAGTAATCGGAGCCGGGTTTGCAGCTCTCGTTGCCATATTCGGGAAGATTGGTTTACAGGGAATTGATACCACAACAGCAACCACTGTTCGTGCAGTCATAATGGCAGCGTTCCTGCTAGTGGTTGCATTCATGCTGGGTAAGCTTCATATCGCTGATCTTCCACACGGAAAACCTCTCCTGTTCATCGCGCTCTCTGGAGTGGCTGGAGCACTCTCATGGCTCGCTATGTTTGCAGCCTTAAAGGTTGGCCCTGCTCCCGGTGTCGCTGCACTTGATAGATTGTCAGTTGTGTTTGTGCTCGTATTCTCAATATTATTCCTAGGTACGCAGTTCTCATGGAAGGCTGTCGCAGGCGCAGGTCTCATGTTTGCTGGTGCTCTTCTACTTATCTAATATGCTCCGAGGAAAAATTACCGAACAACTGAATGTGTGGGGGATTGTCCTAACGATAGGTATCTTATTGGTGCTGTCTATTTTCATTGATATAGACACGATGAAGGAGTTTGTGCTGAAAGCAGGCGTTTGGGCACCGCTACTCTTCATCGTACTAAAAGCATCTACCGTTATCATTGCACCTCTCTCAGGGGGACCTCTGTATCCAATTGTTGGTCTTCTGTTTGGTTTCTGGCCAGGAATTCTCTTTGTAGTTGCAGGTGATTTCCTTGGATATAGCGGCGCCTTCCTCATTAGCCGCATCTTTGGATATCCGGTGGTGGGAAAGATAATTGCAGGGAATGAACGCAGTATGCTGGCAAAGATAGTTAAGCACGTTGGTACCACAAAAGGATTCATCCACATGTGCTTCACCTGTTTTGCGCTACCAGAGTTAATCTCATACGGCGCTGGACTTTCAAAGCTCCCGTACTGGAAGTTCATTAGTATTTTGATGCCATTGAGTGTAATAGCTTCATCAATTCTAGTATTCTTTGGTTCAAGCTTAGGTGCTGCCGATCATCCGTTGATTCTGACGCTGCTTATCCCGCTCTTTGGTGGGGCTGTTATGCTTTTGGGAGGATGGCTATTTATACAGGGTGTTCGCAAGAAAGATCCAATCGAAGAAGAGGCTTAGTCGTTAAATAAACTATATATGAAAGGATACGTAACAAACATTGAGAAAGACACCGTAGACAATACAAACTTTAGAACCGTTCTCTATACTGCAGCGTATATGCAGCTGGTTGTGATGAGTATTCCAGCAGGCGAAGACATCGGGGAAGAGGTACATGGACAGGACCAATTTATCCGTATTGAAGCCGGGGAAGGAAAGGCAGTGCTTGATGGCGTTGAGCATGCAATTAAAGATGGGTTCGCGGTTGTGGTGCCGGCGAGCACAAAACACAACATCATTAATACCTCTCCAACTGAGGACCTAAAGGTGTACACACTGTACGCTCTACCTCACCACGAAGACGGTGTTGTGCACCCCACTAAGGCTGACGCTGAGGCAGATCATGAGGAGTTTATGGGGGAAACGAGTGAGGGATAGTTCGAATTTCCTCTAGAACTTCTTTATAAATATTTTAAGTCTAATTCCTATACTTTCGCTATGAGAACTAACCTGGATCCGATTCTTTCACCCTATACGATATCTAATAACGATCTTATGCTTGATGGAGACGCGAAGCAGTACGTTCTCAAAGTACGTGACTTACCAGACGAGGAAAAGCCACGTGAAAAGCTTTCAGCTCTCGGTCCGGCAAATCTGACCACTTCAGAATTGTTGGCCCTTGTACTTACGACGGGGACAAAGAAAGAGGAAGTGTTGGCCATGACCGCAAGAATCATTTCTGACTATGGCGAAAAGAATATCTTGAATTCAACCGATGCTGCAGCGCTTGCCGAAGAGTTGGACATTCCGCTTGGCAAAGCTATGCAGATTGTTGCATGTGGGGAATTGGGCCGCAGATTTAACAAGACGAGTCGAAATGGCGCTGCCGTAATACGAACGGCAAAGGATGTGTTCGACTACGTTGTTGATATGCGTAATCTGAAGAAAGAGCACTTACGCGGTATTTACCTAGATACCCATTATCAAGTAATTCACGATGAAGTAATCTCAATCGGGACTGTTGATGCAAATATGGTGCATCCACGCGAGGTATTCCGACCTGCCATAGCACACGGTGCAGCTGCGGTTATTTTAGTGA
>JAHJIK010000006.1 GCA_018823385.1 Patescibacteria group bacterium
TGAAATGGCTCCAGACATATTTTGATACACCACTTCCTTCTATCGAGGAAGTGTCGGACGCCCTTACATTCCATGCATTTGAAATCGATGAGGCTGAGGGTGATGTGTTGGATGTGAACGTGTTGCCTGATAGGGCGGCATATGGATTGAGTCATCGTGGTGTGGCGCTTGAAGTTTCAGCTGCACTCAATATGCCAATGAAGAGTGATCCGCTTCGAGAAGCCGTGCCAGAACTGCCGAGCACAAACACTCTTTCTGTGCAGATCGAAAACGAAGAGAAATGTCTCCGGTATATGGGAGCACTTGTTACGGGCGTTACGGTAGGTCCCTCTCCTGCATGGTTGAAAGAAGCACTGGAGTCCCTCGGTCAGCGTTCAATCAATAACGTGGTTGATGCAACAAACTACGTGATGCTCAACATAGGACAACCGCTGCATGCATTCGATGCGTCCAAGCTTTCAAAGAACACAGACGGGGCATACGAAATACTGGTGCGCGGCGCATATGAAGGTGAGAAAATCACAACCCTCTCAGGTGATGAATACATTCTTCCTGAAGACACACTCTTGATTACCGACAAGGTTGCTGATGTTGCAATTGGCATAGCGGGAGTGAAAGGTGGAAAGGTTGCAGAGGTTGATGCCAACACCACCGATATCATCCTTGAAGCTGCAACCTTTGACGGCACCAGTATTCGTAAAACAGCACAGGCACTAAAGCTCTGGACTGATGCGAGTCTTCGTTTCCAGAATAAGATATCGGCAGACCTTGTTGCATATGGCATGCGGGATGTGGTGAAGCTTATTCTTGATATTGCTGGTGGGGAATTGGTTGGCAGTACTGATCTGTATCCACAACCAGAAACGGTTACGCCAGTATCGGTATCGCTCGACCAAATAAATGCACACTTGGGTACGCAATACTCAGGTGCTGATGTGGAGTCAGCGCTAACACGACTTGGTTTTATCTTCACATCTGACGCTATGACGTATACGGTAACACCCGCATTTGAACGCCGAGACTTGGTACTTCCGCAAGACCTCATCGAAGAGGTTGGGCGTACCATCGGATATGACACATTGCCACTCGCTGAACTTCCGCCTATCAGCGGAGAGTCTAATCAAACACAGTATCGATGCTTTGAGCATATTAAAGACGTATTGATTGAGCGTGGGTACACTGAAATTTCAACACAGAGCTTTGCGGCAGCGGGCGATATTGAACTTGCCAATCCGCTGGATATGACTAAACCGTACCTGCGACCATCTCTCGAAACAAATATGCGCACCGCACTTACACATGCAAAGAATATCGCTCCACGCGTACTGGGACCTGATGAAGCAATTAAACTATTTGAACTTGGCAGTGTGTTCGAACAGGGTGGTGAACATTTCTCACTCGCACTTGGGTATGTACAGCTTCGAGGTAAGCAGTCAAAGACAATGCTTGAGGAAACACTCGATGCACTCAAAACAGATGTTGGCATATCTGTTCCTTCAGTCACCGATGATGGATTCGTTGAGATCAATCTTTCAGACAATGAGGTTGCTTCCACCTACACACCAGCTCGCGTATCACTTGGTGCGTACCAGCCGTATTCTGTGTATCCCTTTGCACTTCGCGATGTTGCGGTGTGGACCCCTGAAGGTACAGAAGAGTCTCGGGTATTGAATGCAATACTCGAAAAAGCTGGAGACTTAGTTGCTCGTATTGATCTCTTCGATCGATTTGAGAAAGAGGGAAGAATCTCTTTTGCATTCCGACTTGTATTTGAAGCACCCGACAGAACTCTTTCAGATGAGGACTTGAACCCGATTATGGACGCTGTGTACGCCAACTTGAAGGAGAATGAAGGGTGGGAGATTCGATAGTCTGAACACTGGTAACAGAGTCGCATAGAACAGGGCTTTTTCCCGACATACGCATGCCTATTGCATCGCGAAATATGGTATACTGGAGCTAACAATATGGCTAAGGAAAAGGAGGAAAAAGCAAAGAAACCTGCCGCTAAAAGCGGCAATTATGATGCGTCTTCAATCACCGTACTTGAGGGACTTGATCCGGTACGAAAGCGACCCGGAATGTACATCGGTACGACAGGTCTTGATGGTCTTCACCACCTTATCTGGGAAATCTTCGATAACTCACGCGACGAGGCCATGGGGGGCTTTGCAGACGATATTGAAATCGCTCTGCTTCCAAACAATCGTATTCGTGTAGCAGACAACGGACGCGGTATTCCGGTTGATAAGCATCCACATACAAAACTCTCAGCACTTGAGATGATCATGACCACGCTCCACGCCGGAGGTAAGTTCGGCGGTGAATCATCTGGATACAAAGTGTCAGGAGGTCTCCACGGTGTGGGAGCGTCAGTAGTTAACGCACTTTCAACGTACGCACGTGCCGAGGTGCACCGCGATGGTGGCCGCTTCGAACAGGAGTACAACATTGGAAAGCCAAAGGGTGCGGTAAAGAAGATTGGTACCTCAGACAAGCATGGAACAATCATCTCCTTTGAGGCAGACGATACTATCTTTGAGGAAGTTAAGTACGACTTCAACAAAATCGTGTCACACGTTCGTCAGCAGGCATATCTTGTTAAAGGGACACGTATCTCAGTTATTGATGCACGAGAGGTTGAGTCAGTGGATGACCAGAGTGCGTACTACCTTCGTGAATTGAATCTCGAAGTTCCATCAATGACCTTCTACTTTGAAGGTGGTCTTCGTTCACTTGTTGCGTTCTACAACCAGCACCAGACCGTGGTGCACAAAAACATTTTCTATATTGAACGTGAGATTGATGACATTGCAGTTGAGATTTCACTTCAGTATGTAGACGATCTCTCTCCACGCCTCATGGCGTTTGCAAACAATATCTATAACCCAGAACACGGAACACACGTGACCGGTTTCAAGACTGCTCTCACACGTACGGTTAATACATACGGACGTACAGCAAACATCCTTAAGGAGAGTGAAGAGAACTTCACCGGTGACGACGTATTGGAAGGAATCACTGCCGTGGTTTCGGTAAAGATGCCTGAAATTCAGTTTGAAGGACAGACAAAGGCAAAGCTTGGTTCAGTTGAGGCTCGAAGCGCAGTTGAAACTGTATTCGGTGAGGCATTCAACATGTTCCTTGAGGAGAACCCAGATGACGCAAAGGCAATCATCAACAAA